>NZ_PSVZ01000010.1:0-116233 GCF_002932315.1 Rathayibacter sp. AY1C9 | reverse complement strand
GCCCCCGCCCGAGCTGCCACCGCCGCCCGCGCCGCCGCTCGAGGAACTCGACGAGGATCCGACGTAGCTCGACGTCGACGACGAGAACGAGGACACGCTGCCGGCGAAGGCCGCCGCGTGGAAGCCGTTCGGTCCGGAGTACCAGACCGGCTCCTCGCCGGTGCGCTCGTAGGCCGACGCGAGCTCCGCCGACCACTCCTTCTCGAGACCGAAGAGCACGGCCCACGGCAGCAGGCGCTCCGTCACCTCGACCACCTCGACCGGTCCGACCGTGCGCCGATCCGCCCCGCGGGGCGACTGCAGCATCGCGATCCGGTCGGCCTCGGCCAGGCGGATGTACAGCTCGAGACCGCGCAGGTGGTCGCGCAACTCCGCGCCCGCGGCCGTCAGCGGCACCCTCGAGACCAGGATCGTCCCGACGACGGCCGCGACGATCGCGACGAGCATCAGCACGAGCGGGAGCGCTCCGCCGAAGGAGCCGGTCATCAGGAGGATCGCGCCCAGGAAGGCGGCCATGACACCCAGCAGCAGCGGGACGATCACGAGCACGCTGCCGCCGATCGTCCCGGCCTTCTTCAGTCCCGCCTCGGTCACCCTGTTGCCCAGCGCGGTCTGGAACTGTCCGACGGCCTTGCCGAACTCCTTGTCCTTGCCCGAGAGCTCACGCACCGTCCCCGGCGCCCGGCCGAGGGCGATGTCGAGGAACTCGCGGTCGTCGGAGGCGAGGGGCCGCGGGCGTCCCGCGCGTCGCGTCGGCGTCGTCGCAGGGTCGAGCACCCGCACGGCGTACTCCTGCTTCCGCCCCTCCCCCGTCTCCTCGATGCGCACGAGACCGCGGACGGCGGCGTCCAGGAGTCCGGCCGCGGGGGCCTTCGACGTCTTCCGCAGCAGCGCGGCGGAGAGGAACAGCCCCTCCGCGGGCGGGTCGTACTCGGCGACGACGGTCGGGCGGCCGGGAGCGTCGCGGAGCACGGTCCGGCGGCGGTGCACGGCGAGCGCGAGGCCGATCAGGACCGCGGCGAGGCCGCCCAGCTGCACCCAGGACCAGCCGGAGGCGAGGTAGCGGTCGTCGCGCGGCGTGAAGGTCCCGGGAGCGAAGCCGATCGCCACGGTCACGTTCTCCCCCGGAGCCAGCGACTCCCCCGATGCCGTGACGACCGCGCCGTCGCGGCCGATCGGACAGGGCGTCGTCGAGCCCTCCGGTCCCCGGTAGCAGCTGACGGTCCCCGTCGCGGCGGAGGCCAGCGACCCGGCGAGCTCGACGCGCACGTCGTAGCGGTCGAAGGACTGGCGCCAGCCCGTGCCATTGACGTCCCAGTAGAACTCGTCCTCGCCGCTGCGCGTGCCGGATCCAGGCAGGGTCGTGTTGTGCTGCGTGTAGGTGAAGACGTAGGTCTGGCCGCCGCTGACGAACTCGTCCGCCGCGCTGGTGACCAGGAGGAAGCCGTCCTCGCGCTCGGTGTCGACCGGCCGCGCCTCCCCGTCGCCGTCGGTGACGGACACCAGGTCGACGTCGGTCGGGTGCCCCTCGTAGTCGAGCGGGATCGCGCGCTGCATGCCGCGGTTCTGCGACGGCGGGAACTCGGCGACGAAGGTCTCGACAGTGGTCAGCGTCGAGCGGCCCTCCTCGTCGCGGTCGAGACGGAAGTCGGCCGAGTACTCCGAGAACCGGAAGCCGTCCACGTCCGCGCGCACGACACCCGCGACGGGCTGCGGAGCCGCGACAGGGTGCGGAGCCGCCACGGCCTGCGCCGCCGCTCCGCCGACCAGCAGCGGGACCGCGAGGGCGACGGCCGCCGCGCGCCGCGCGACCACCCCCGCCCGGCCGGTCGAGGCGGACAGGATCGTGCCGAGCAGCCCCCACATGCCTGCGATGCTACGCGCCGACGCTCGCCCGGCACGTCCCCCGGGCGGACTACTGGAGCAGGAACTGCGTGGGCGAGCCCGAGGGGATGCCGGAGACCGATACCGACAGGTTGTAGGCGGCGCCGCCCGCCTCGACCGCCTCGCGTCCGCCGGAGCAGGTGTCGGCGGAGGAGCGGGTGCGGTCCCACGTCAGCGCGCTGCCCATCACCGAGCGGCCCGCCTGGAGGAGCACCGGCAGATCGGCCGCGCCGGTCTGGCAGTCGGTCGAGGTCCAGATCTGCTCGGAGCCGCTCGTGATCGTGAAGACCTGCTTGCTCGTGCCCGCGTCGATCACGCAGTCGGTGCTCGAGATGTTGGCCAGCGAGAGCGAGAGCTGCGGATCCTCGCCGGGCGCGTAGCTCGTGGCGTCCGTGACCGCGGTGACGGCGACGGAGTCGGCCGAGCAGGCGGGTGCGGCGCCGGGCGTCGCACCGGGCGAGGTGGTCGGGTAGAGCGTCGGCAGCACGACGGTCGGCGTGGGGCTCGACGCGGCGTCGGAGCCGGTCATCCGCGGGAGCAGCGACAGCACCACCGCCAGGCCCGCGACGATGACGACCAGCGCGAGCAGCACTCCGGCGCGGCGTCGCCGGTAGACCCGGGAGGGCAGGCGGCGGGGCGGCGGAGTCACCGGGACAGGCTACGACGTGGCGGCGGTCAGAGCGTCTTCAGCATGCGGGTGTTGCCGAGCGTGTTCGGCTTCACCCGGGCGAGGTCGAGGAACTCGGCGACTCCCTCGTCGGGAGAGCGGAGCAGCTCGGCGTAGACCTCGGGGTCGACGACCTTCTCGCCGATCGGCTCGAAGCCGTGGCGGGCGAAGAAGTCGACCTCGAAGGTGAGGCAGAACAGGCGCTTCAGGCCGAGCTCGCGCGCGTCGTTCTCGAGGCGCTCCAGGATGTGGTGGCCCACGCCCCTCCCGAGCCAGTCGTGCGCGACCGCGAGGGTGCGCACCTCCGCGATGTCGTCCCACATCACATGGAGCGCACCGCAGCCGATCGCCGTCCCGTGGCCGTCCTCGGCGATGCGGAACTCCTGCACGGCGCCGTAGAGCACCACGCGGTCCTTGCCCAGGAGGATGCGCTCGTTCACGAGCGGCTCGCTGAGCTCCTGGATGAAGGGGACATCGCTCGTGCGCGCGCGGCGCACCGGGTACTTCCAATCGGCCATTCGACAAGCCTAGGCCGCACCGGGCGCGGGATCCTGCGAGCAGGCGCCCACCCCCGGACGACGACGTGCCCGCCCCCTCGCGAGAGGGGACGGGCACGTCGTCGTTCGGCAGCCTGCTACGACATCAGGTCGGGCGTCGCCGGGCCGGCCGTGGCCGCTCCGGTGGACGCGCCGGCGCTGATCGAGATCAGACGCGGGGTCGTGGTGAAGACGAACCTGTTGTCGGCGAAGTCCACGTGGATGTGGTCTCCGGCGCCGAGCTCGCCGTGCAGGATCCGCTCGGACAGCTGGTCCTCGATCTCGCGCTGGATCGCCCGGCGCAGGGGGCGCGCACCGAGGGCCGGGTCGAACCCGACCTCGATCAGGCGCTCCTTGGCCGGCTGCGTCAGCTCCACCGTCATGTCGCGGTCGAGCAGACGGTCGCCCAGGCGCTTGATGAAGAGGTCGACGATCTGGAGCAGCTCGGGCTTCGACAGCTGCGGGAAGACGATGACGTCGTCCACGCGGTTGAGGAACTCGGGCTTGAAGTGCTTCTTGAGCTCCTCGTTGACCTTGCCGCGCATGCGGTCGTAGCCGGTGGCGTTGTCGCCCTCGATCTGGAACCCGACGGGACCACCGGCGATGTCACGAGCACCGAGGTTGGTGGTCATGATGATGACGGTGTTCTTGAAGTCGACGACACGGCCCTGGCCGTCGGTCAGTCGACCCTCCTCCAGGATCTGGAGGAGCGAGTTGAAGATGTCCGGGTGCGCCTTCTCGATCTCGTCGAAGAGGACCACGCTGAACGGCTTGCGGCGCACCTTCTCGGTGAGCTGGCCGCCCTCCTCGAAGCCGACGAACCCGGGAGGGGCGCCGAACAGCCGCGAGACGGTGTGCTTCTCGCCGTACTCCGACATGTCGAGCGAGATCATCGCGTTCTCGTCGTCGAAGAGGAACTCGGCGAGCGCCTTGGCCAGCTCGGTCTTCCCGACGCCCGTGGGGCCGGCGAAGATGAACGAGCCCGAGGGGCGCTTGGGGTCCTTGAGGCCCGCGCGGGTGCGGCGGATCGTCCGCGAGAGGGCCGCGATGGCCTCCTCCTGGCCGATGACGCGCTGGTGCAGGGCCTTCTCCATGAAGACGAGCCGCGAGGACTCCTCCTCGGTGAGCTTGAAGACCGGGATGCCCGTCGCCTGGGCGAGGACCTCGGCGATCAGGCCCTCGTCGACCACGCCGGTGGCCTTGACGTCGCCCGACTTCCACTGCTTCTCGAGGCGCAGGCGCTCACCGAGCAGCTGCTTCTCCTCGTCGCGCAGCGACGCGGCCTTCTCGAAGTCCTGGTCCTCGATCGCGGCCTCCTTGGCGGAGCGGACCACGGCGATGCGGTCGTCGAAGTCGCGCAGCTCCGGCGGCGCCGAGAGGATCGAGAGGCGCAGGCGTGCGCCGGCCTCGTCGATCAGGTCGATCGCCTTGTCGGGGAGGAAGCGGTCGCTGATGTAGCGGTCGGCCAGATTGGCCGCCGAGACGATCGCGCCGTCGGTGATGGACACCTTGTGGTGCGCCTCGTAGCGGTCGCGCAGCCCCTTGAGGATGTTGATCGTGTGGGGCAGCGACGGCTCCGCGACCTGGATCGGCTGGAAGCGGCGCTCGAGAGCGGCGTCCTTCTCGAAGTGCTTGCGGTACTCGTCGAGCGTGGTCGCGCCGATGGTCTGCAGCTCGCCGCGGGCGAGCAGCGGCTTGAGGATCGAGGCGGCGTCGATCGCGCCCTCAGCGGCCCCTGCGCCGACGAGGGTGTGGATCTCGTCGATGAAGGTGATGATGTCGCCGCGGGTGCGGATCTCCTTCGTGACCTTCTTCAGGCGCTCCTCGAAGTCACCGCGGTAGCGGGATCCGGCGATGAGCGAGCCGAGGTCGAGCGTGTAGAGCTGCTTGTCCTTCAGCGTCTCGGGCACGTCGCCGCGCACGATCGCCTGGGCGAGGCCCTCGACGACGGCGGTCTTGCCGACGCCGGGCTCGCCGATCAGGACGGGGTTGTTCTTGGAGCGGCGGGAGAGGATCTGCATGACCCGCTCGATCTCCTTCTCGCGCCCGATGACCGGGTCGAGCTTGTTGTCGCGCGCCGCCTGGGTGAGGTTGCGTCCGAACTGGTCGAGGATCTGCGATCCCCCCTGAGGCTGCTGCTGCTCACCGCCCACGGCGACCTGCTCCTTGCCCTGGTAGCCGGAGAGCAGCTGGATGACCTGCTGGCGCACGCGGTTCAGGTCGGCACCGAGCTTGACCAGCACCTGAGCGGCGACGCCCTCGCCCTCGCGGATGAGGCCGAGCAGGATGTGCTCGGTCCCGATGTAGTTGTGGCCGAGCTGCAGCGCTTCGCGCAGGGACAGCTCGAGGACCTTCTTCGCCCGAGGCGTGAAGGGGATGTGGCCGGTCGGCTGCTGCTGCCCCTGGCCGATGATGTCCTGCACCTGCTCGCGCACAGCGTCGAGCGAGATCCCGAGGGACTCGAGCGCCTTGGCGGCCACTCCCTCGCCCTCGTGGATCAGGCCGAGCAGGATGTGCTCCGTGCCGATGTAGTTGTGATTGAGCATCTTGGCCTCTTCCTGGGCCAGGACGACGACGCGCCGCGCGCGATCGGTGAATCTCTCGAACATGCTGTCACTCCCTACAGAACCCGCAGGGGTGGGCTCCGATACGTCGACTGTAACCAGCACTCCCCCCGGTGAGCAGGCCTGTTCGCCCTGGGCGTGCACGCGATCCGGAGGGGTGCGGGCGGCGGTCCCGTCCACCGGTCCATGCGAAGGCATACACTTCCCGCATGAGCAACCTGGAGGAGCATCCCGACGAGCTCCCCGTCGCCGCGGCGCCGGTCCCTCGCGAGTCCGGCGCGGTCGAGATCCTGGAGGCGCGACTCGTCCCGCTCGGCGGTCCGCGCGCGATCGAGGTGCGCCGCACCCTCCCCCAGCGCTCGCGCTCGACGATCGGCGCATGGTGCTTCGCCGACCACTACGGCCCGGTGCGGCTCGGCGAGGAGGCCGGGATGGACGTCCCGCCGCACCCGCACACCGGCCTGCAGACCGTGAGCTGGCTCTTCGAGGGCGAGATCGAGCACCGCGACAGCGTCGGCAGCCTCGCCGTGGTGCGCCCGGGCGAGCTCAACCTGATGACGGCCGGACGCGGCATCTCGCACTCGGAGGTCTCGACCGGGGGCGCGCCCGTCCTGCACGGGGTGCAGCTCTGGGTCGCGCTGCCCGAGGAGGCACGGCTCGTCGATCCGTTCTTCGAGCACCACCGCGGCATTCCCGTGGAGCTGCCCGGCGCGCTGGTCCGCGTCTTCGTCGGAGGGATGCTGGGCGCGTCGGTGCCCGCGAGCACCTTCACTCCGCTGGTCGCCGCGCAGATCGACCTCGAGCCGGGTGCCCGGGTCGAGCTGCCGGTCGAGGAGTCCTGGGAGTACGGCGTGCTGGTCGACGCCGGCCCCGTGGCGGTCGAGGGTGCGGACGTCCCGCGCTCGGACCTCGCCTACCTGACGCCCGGCCGCTCGCACCTGGTGCTGACCGCCGGGGACGCGGGAGCCCGCGTGGTGCTGCTCGGCGGCGAGCCGTTCGCCGAGGAGCTGGTGATGTGGTGGAACTTCGTCGGCCGCAGCCACGACGACGTGGCGGCCGCCCGCGAGCGCTGGCAGTCCGACGTGATCGCCGGGGCGGATCCCGCGGGACCGTTCGGCACCGTCGACGGGTACGGCGGACGCGCGCTCCCCGCGCCCGTGCTGCCGACCGTGCGCCTCAAGCCGCGCCGCCGGGCCTGAGCCGAGACCGTCAGGCCGAGGCGCTCCGAGGCGGGGCCGCCGACGCGGGAGCGCGGAAGTCGCGATGATCCCGCTCGACCACCGCGACTCCCGCGCTCTCACCGGCGCGTCAGGACGCGTCCGACTCCTCTTTCGCGGCGGCCTTCGCAGCGGCCTCGCGATCGGTGGCCTCGGCCGTCTCGCGGAAGGCGCGGCGCGGATCCTGCAGCGCGCTCATCGGCGAGAGGTCGCGCGGCGTGACGGCGTCGACGAGCCAGCCCGTGATGATCCGCCACTTGCGGTCCAGGGTCGGCATCGCCGCTCCGTGGTAGGCGCGGTGGGCGAGCCAGGCGGGGAGGCCGCGCAGCTTCACGCCCTTGATCAGGCCCGCGCCCTTGCCGATGCCGTACTCGGCGACGGTCCCGACGGAGGCGTGGCGGTACTCCTCCACGGTGCCTCCGGTGAGGTCGGCGATGATGTTGCGCGCCAGGAGCTTGGCCTGCCGGACCGCGTTCTGCGCGTTCGGCGGGTAGTACGCGGGCTGCTTCTCGCTGGTGAGGTCCGGCACCTGCGCGCCGTCGCCGGCCGCCCAGGCGCCGCCCACCGGCTCGCCGTCCTCGCGGATGACCCGCAGGCGCGCATCCGCCATGACGTGGCCCTTCGGCCCGCGGGGCGCGTCGGTCGCGTCGAGGATCGGGTTCGGCTTCACGCCGGCGGTCCACACGATCGTGGCCGTCGGGATGCGCTCGCCGGAGGAGAGCTCCACGACGCCGTCCTCGCAGGAGGGCATCGTCGTCTTCAGGTGCACGTGCACGCCGCGCGAGCGGAGGTGGTCGAGCGTCCACTTCGAGAGCTCGGGACCGACCTCGGGGGCGACCCGGTCCAGTGCCTCGACGAGGTGCCAGGTGACGTCGCCCATCGAGAGCGAGGGCTGCGCGGCGAGCGTCTTGCGGCTGAGGTCGAGCAGCTCGCTCAGCGCCTCGACGCCGGTGTAGCCGCCGCCGACGAAGACGAAGGTGAGCAGGCGCCGGCGCTCGGCGGGATCGGTGGTGAGCGCCGCCTCCGCGATGTTCTCGATGACGCGGTCGCGCAGGTGCGCCGCCTCCTCCACCGTCTTGAAGCCGATGCCGTGCTCGGCGAGGCCCGGCGTGGGGAACGTGCGGGTGACGGCTCCGAGCGCGAAGACGACCTGGTCGAACTCGATCGTGCGGGTGGAGCCGTCCATCGCGGCGACGGTGGCGCTGCGCTCGGCGAGGCTCACGCCGGTGATCGCGCCGCGGATCACGCGGGTGCGCTTGAGCGCGGAGACCAGCGGCACCGTGACGTGGCGCGGCTGGACGTGGCCGCCGGCGACCTCGGGCAGCAGCGGCTGGTAGGTCATGTAGGGGTTCGGCTCGACGACGGTGACGTCGATCGGCGCCTCCCCCCGCCTTTTCTCGAGGCCCCAGGCCGTGTACAGGCCGACGTAGCCGCCGCCGAGGATGAGGATGCGCGTCGTACGGGATGCCGTCATGTCCGTTCCCTTCTCGAACCCGGCGCCGGGCAGGCGGAACCGGATGGTGCTGAGGACGCTCCGACGCTACGCGGGGCGCGGCAGCCCGCACAGGGACTTGCGCGACGAGTCGGGGCCGCGCATCCTCCGCCTGCGGGCGGACGGGAGCCGCGCTACTGCAGCGCCGAGGTGAGCCGCGCCAGGTTGTCGAGCAGGGTCGAGCGGAGCGGCTGCTGCCGCCACTCGCGGAGGGTCAGCTCACGGGAGTGCTCGCGGTAGTCCTGCTGCACCTGGCGCAGATCCTCGACGAACTCCGAGCCGCGCACCATCAGCGAGACCTCGAGGTTGAGCGTGAAGGAGCGCATGTCCATGTTGCTCGAGCCGATCACGGCGACGTCGTCGTCGATCGTGAAGTGCTTCGCGTGCAGGATGGTCGGCTTGCGGTACATCCAGATGCGCACGCCCGCGGTCAGCAGCGTCTCGTAGTACGAGCGCTGGGCGTGGTAGACCACGGCCTGGTCGCCGATCTCGGAGACGAAGAGCTCCACGTGCACGCCCCGCCGGGTCGCCGTCGTGATCGCGTAGAGCATCGCCTCGTCGGGCACGAAGTACGGGCTGGTGATGATGATCGACTTCTGCGCCGAGTAGAGCAGCGTCAGGAACAGCCGCAGGTTGTTCTCGCCCTCGAACCCCGGCCCGCTCGGCACCACCTGGCAGTCGATCGTGTCGCGCTGCTGCAGCGCCTCCATCGGCTCCGACTCCCGCAGGAGCAGCTCGTCGGTCTCGCTGTACCAGTCGGTGATGAAGATGGCGTTGATGCCCTGCACCACCGGCCCCTCGAGGCGCACCATCAGGTCGTGCCAGTGCAGGCCGCGACGGATGTTGCCGCGCTTGTTGTAGCTGGAGTCGACGACGTTCTGCGAGCCCATGAAGGCCGCGTTGCCGTCGACGATCAGCAGCTTGCGGTGGTTGCGCAGGTCCGGCCGCTGGTACTGCCCGCGCCACGGCCGCACGGGGAGCATGTACGACCACGAGGCGCCCGCCCGCTCGAGGGCGCGCAGCCGGCGATGGGTGCCGCTGTAGTAGCCGGGCACGCGGATCGACGCGATGTGGTCGAGGAGGATCCGCACCCGCACCCCGCGGGCCACCGCGCGGTCGAGCGCGTCGAAGAAGGGCGCGGTGGTCGAGTCGGCGGCGAGGATGTAGAACTCGCAGTGCACGTACCGGCGGGCGCGGTCGATCTCGGCGGCCATCGCGCGGATGGTCTGCTCGTAGTCGCCCTGGAGGCGCGCGTCGTTCCCGCCGACCAGCGGCATGGCGCCGAGGTTGCGGTTGAGGGTGACCACCGACTCCAGCCACTGCGGCCACGGGTGCTCCCGGGCGACGCGGTCGATGCCGTCGGTCGACTCCAGGATGAAGCGGTTGATCTCCTGCTGCTTCCGGCGGCGCTTGCGCGGCAGCCGGTAGCTCCCGATGAAGAGGAACAGCAGGATGCCGACGTACGGGATCAGGAAGATCGCCATCAGCCAGGCGAGGCCGGTGGTCGGACGGCGGTTCCGCGGCACGACGATGACGGCGATCACGCGGACCACGAGCTCGACGACGACGGCCGCGATCGGGAGGATCACGGCCCAGTCGGGTGCGGGCACCGCGCCTCCTCGTTCGTCGTGCGGAGCCGCTCAGCGGGCGCGGGAGGCACCCGCGCGGCGGCGGTGGTCAGGAGGCGTCGCGGGGAGGCAGGCCGCGGCGCTCGCGCTCGCGGGCCTCGATGCGGTCGTACGCGCGGCGCTCGTTGCGGTCCGAGCGGATGAGGGCGCGCATCACGAACCAGAAGATGGCTCCGACCGTGATCGTCGGCACGAGGGCCCACAGCCCCTGGTTCCACAGCTCCCAGTCCATGCGGCGATCCTACCCGCGGCACCGGCGCGGGAGCCGTGAGCCCGGAGGCCCGTGCGCCCAGCGGCCTTCGCGGGCGCTGGGCGCTACTGGCTCTCGACCGACTTGTTCAACGCCGCGGCGTCGGAGTTGAGGCCCTCCAGCTCCGAGCGCAGGCCGTCGTACACGGCGATGTCCGCGTCGATGGCGGCCCGGGTGGCGTCGACGGCCTGGCTGCGGGCGAGCAGATCGGCGCGCTCCGTCTCGAACTCGGCCGTCGATCCGAAGTCGCCGCTGTCGGCGCGCGAGTTGAAGTCGTCGATCTCGACGTTGAGCGCGTCGTACTCGGCGTTGTTCGCGTCGACCCGCGCCGTGAGGTCGGCGTACATCGTCTCGATCCGGGAGACCAGGTCCTCGATGCGGTTCTCGAGATCGGTGAAGACCGCCTCGTAGCGGGCGTTCAGGCCCACGACGACGGAGCGGTCGTCGAAGAACTCGGCGTAGTGCGCCTCGAGCGCCGGCGGCAGGTCGGCCACCTCGGTCCCCAGGATCGAGTGCAGCTCGTTGACGCGCTCGCCGAGGCCGCCGGTGCGGTACAGCTCGAGGCGCTCGGCGATCGTGCCGTCCTGCGGGAGGGTCTCGTACGCGGCCTCGAGCTCGTCGCCCAGCTCGGCCTGCTCCTCCGCGTCGAGCCGCACCCACGCGGCGTGCAGCATCTCGTGGGCCGCCGTCACGTCGCGGATCCCGTCGAGGTCGGGATTGGCGACGTCCGAGATGTAGATGCTGGTGCCGGTGTAGCAGCCGAGGACGATGTCGTCGGAGGCGCCGTAGCCGCAGAGGTCGTTGAAGCCGGCGGTCGGCTCGACCGACGGGCTCGACGCGTAGTAGAGGGCGCGGCCGCGGTCCGACATGGCGGTCCGCTCCGCGAAGCCGGCGATCGTGGGGTCGGGCGTGAACGCCTCGGCCGCCCGCCGGTCGGCCAGCGCGGTGCCGACGTCGCCGGAGGAGGTGAGGACGCTCGCGGCGACCGCGGTCCCCACTCCGAACTGCGCGATCGTGAGGACGCCCGCCGCGACGGCCGCGACGATGCTCGATGCCCTGACCATGTCTCCCCCTCGGCTCCTGCGACCCTACTTGACGAGCGGGAACAGGATCGTCTCGCGGATCCCGAGGCCGGTGATCGCCATCAGGAGGCGGTCGATGCCCATGCCCATGCCGCCGGTGGGGGGCATGCCGTGCTCGAGGGCGCGGAGGAAGTCCTCGTCCAGGCGCATCGCCTCGTCGTCGCCCGCGGCGGCCTGGCGGGCCTGCTCGACGAAGCGCTCGCGCTGCACGACCGGGTCGATCAGCTCGGAGTAGCCGGTGGCCAGCTCGAAGCCGCGGACGTAGAGGTCCCACTTCTCGACGACGCCCGGGATGCTGCGGTGCGCGCGCACGAGCGGCGAGGTGTCGACGGGGAAGTCCATCACGAAGGTCGGACGCGTCAGGCCGCCCTTCACGAAGTGCTCCCACAGCTCCTCGACGTACTTGCCGTGCGTAGGGACGTGCACCTCGACGCCCTCGCGCGCGGCGAGGGTCTCGAGCTCGGCGAGCTCCGTCTCCGGCGTGATCGCGATTCCGGCCGCGAGCGACAGGCTCTCGTACATCGAGATGCGGTCCCACCGGCCGCCGAGGTCGAACTCGGTGCCGTCGGCCCAGGTGACCACGTGCGAGCCCGCGACGGCCTGCGCCGCGTTCTGGATCAGCTCCTGGGTGAGGTCGGCGATCGAGTTGTAGTCGCCGTACGCCTGGTAGGCCTCGAGCATCGCGAACTCGGGCGAGTGCGTGGAGTCGGCGCCCTCGTTGCGGAAGTTGCGGTTGATCTCGAAGACCCGGTCGATGCCGCCGACGACCGCCCGCTTGAGGTAGAGCTCGGGCGCGATGCGCAGGTACAGCTCGGTGTCGAAGGCGTTCGAGTGCGTGGCGAAGGGGCGGGCGGAGGCGCCGCCGTGCATCACCTGCAGCATCGGGGTCTCGACCTCGAGGAACTCGTGCGAGGCGAAGGTGTCGCGGAGGGAGGCGTTCACGCGGGCGCGGGTGACGACCGTCTCGCGGGCCTGGGGGCGCACGATCAGGTCGAGGTAGCGCTGGCGCATCCGGGTCTCGTCGCCGAGCTCGTTGTGCAGGTTCGGCAGCGGCAGGATCGCCTTCGCGGCGATCGTCCACTCCGACACCCACACGCTCAGCTCGCCGCGCTTGCTCGAGACGACCTCGCCCTCGACGAAGAGGTGGTCGCCCAGGTCGACGAGCTCCTTCCACGCCGCGAGCGACTCCTCGCCCACGTCGCCGAGCGAGACCATGGCCTGGATCCGCTCGCCGTCGCCGGCCTGCAGGGTCGCGAAGCAGAGCTTGCCCGTGTTGCGCTGGAACACCACGCGGCCCGCGAGGCCGACGCGCTCGCCGGTCTTCACGTCCGGCTCGATGCCCTCGTGGCGCGCCCGGACGGCCGCGATGGTGTCGGTGACTCCGACCGCGACGGGGTAGGCGCCGGCGCCGAGGTCGTCGCCCGCGAGCTCGAGCAGGCGCTCGCGCTTGGCGAGGCGGACGGCCTTCTGCTCGGAGGCCTCCTGCTGCGCGGCCCGCTCGGCGGCGGACTGCTCGGCGGCGGGGGTCGTGGTCTCGGGGACGTCGGGGGTGTCGGCCATGAGGGGTCGCGGTGCTTTCGGTTCGGGGCGGACGGCCGCGATCAGGCGAGCAGGATCGGGGCGTTGTCGAGGAGGCGGGTGGTGCCGACGATCGCGGCGACGAGCACGAGTGCCGGGCCGCGGTGGTCGGCGTCGACCGGGAGGAGCGTCGCGGGATCCACGACGACGAGGTAGTCCAGCTTAACGAGCGGCTCGGCGTGCGCGACGGCCTCGGCGGCCTCGATCGCCGCGGCGGCACCGCGGTCCGCGGCTTCCGCGGCGGCCGCGAGGAGGCGCGGCAGCACGAGGCCCGCGCGGCGCTGCTCCTCGTCGAGGTAGCGGTTGCGGCTGGAGCGGGCGAGCCCGTCCTCCTCCCGCACGATGCCGACGCCCTCGATCTCCACGGGCAGGTCGAGGTCGCGGACCATGCGGCGCACGAGGAACAGCTGCTGCGCGTCCTTCTGCCCGAAGACCGCGACGTCCGGCTGGGCGATGCTCAGGAGCTTGGCGACGACGGTGAGCATCCCGTCGAAGTGGCCCGGCCGCGCGCGCCCCTCGTAGAGGCCGCCGACCTCGCCCGCGACGACCCTCGTGGAGGACGGCCCGTCGGGGTACATCTCGGCGACTCCCGGGGCGAAGAGGAGGTCGGCCCCGGCCGCGTCGAGCAGGGCGGTGTCGCCCTCGAGGTCGCGCGGATAGCGGTCCAGGTCCTCGGTCGGACCGAACTGCAGCGGATTCACGAACACCGACACGACGACGACGTCGGCCAGCTCGCGCGCCCGCTCGACGAGGGCGAGGTGCCCGGCGTGCAGGGCGCCCATCGTCGGCACGAGCGCGATGCGCCGACCGGCCCGCCGCGCCTCCTGCAGCCGCTCGCGGAGGTCGCCGATGCGGTGGACGGTGCTGATCACCCGACGATGCTACCGGCGGGCCCGCGACCACCGGGGCCCTCGGCACCGGGACGCCGTGCTCCTCCGCGAGGCACCGCCTCCCGAGCGGCGTCCCACCCGCGGAGCGGCGTCTCGAGCGGCGCCGCCCGTCAGCCCGCCGCGCGGCGCAGGGCGTCGTCGACGGAGGAGCGGACGAGGCTGGAGAGGAAGAAGCCCGGCTTCTCGACGCCGATGCCCGCCAGCAGTCCCGCCGCCTGGTCGACGATCGCGGTCGAGAAGGTCGTGGCGGTCGAGACCGCCTCCGCGTAGGCGGCGCGGTCCGACTCCGCCACGGTGACCGGCTCCCCGCCCATCTCGACCACCAGCGCCTGCGCGATCGGCAGCACCGGGCCCGGTGCCGACACGGCGAAGTAGGTCTCGGCGAGGCGCGCCAGGTCGAGGCTGGTGCCGCTGAAGGCCATCGCCGGGTGGACTGCCAGGGGGATGACCCCGGAGGCGAGCGCCGGCGCGAGCACCCCGTAGCCGTGCTCAGGCGCCGTGTGCAGCACCAGCTGGCCGGGCTGCCACGCTCCGGTCGCGGCGAGCCCCGCGACCAGGGCGGCGATCTCGCTCCCGGGGACGGCGACGATCACCAGCTCGCTGCGCTCGACGAGCTCGGGGATCGCGAGCACGGGGACTCCGGGGAGCAGCGCGTCGGCGCGCTCGCGGCCGCTCTCGCTGGTGGTGGCGATACCGATCACGGCGTGGCCGGCCCCGGCGAGCGCGGCACCGAGCACCGGGCCCACGCGTCCGGCACCGATCACGCCGACGCCCAGGCGTCCGTCGCGGCGGTTCTCAGGCATGCGGTTCCCCCTCCGGAGCGGGCCAGTCGGGCAGGGCGGGTGCGGCCGCCCGCCGCCCCCACTGGTGGCTCGCGTCGCGGTCGGCGGCCCGCACTCCGGCCGTCGCGAGGCTCTCGAAGAAGGCGAGTCCGTCGGCTGCGCTCATCACCGGCACGAGCGGAGTGACGGGGCCGGCCACCGTGTGCACGCGCGCCGAGGCCAGCCCGAGCAGGCGCTGGAGCGGTCCCTGCTGGACCCCGACGCTCTGCATCCGCGCCAGGGGCACCACGGCGACCCGCCGCCAGACCGCTCCGCTGCGCAGGATCGCGACCTCGTCCGTCAGCCGGTACCCGGTCCTCCGGAACGAGAAGGGGCGGAGCCACACCGCCGAGCGCGGCGCCCGGGTGAAGCCGGCCGCGTCGCGGTGCCGGAGCGCGTCGCCGACGGGCGTCGACTCCGCTCCCTCGGCCGGTCCGGGCAGCAGGAGGGCGAGGACGCGCTCGACCGCGGCGAGGTCGCCCACGGGCAGGATCGTGGTGTTCGGCTCGCCGTTCGCCCCGCGGGAGGCCGCGTGGCCGGCGCGGTCGATCCGCACCTGCCACCAGCCGAAGGGGCGCCAGAGCAGCGGCTGCGTGATCTCGACGGCGTGGATCCGGCCGGGCGGGATCGTGTCGCTGCTGGTCGAGAGCACGCCGTAGCCGACCCGCACGCCGTCGGGCGTCGCGGCGATCGAGTACCGGAGCGAGCGCACGAACTGGCGGACGTAGTAGCTGCCCGAGCCGATCAGGCCCGGCAGGATCGCGAAGAGCACGTAGGGCGAGCCGTAGACGGCGACGAACACCACGGCGACGACCGAGGCGGCCAGGAACAGCGTGAAGCCGCTGAAGACGAGCGAGCCGAGGAGTCGGCCCGGCGGGATCGAGACGACCGACTCGGGCGGCGTCTCGTCCTGAGGCTCACCGAACTCCTCCAGCCGGCGCGCCAGGAACCCACCCGCCGGAGCCGCACCGTCGACCGTCGCCTCCCGCTCGCGCACCCCGGACGCGAGCCGCAGGATGTCGCGGCGCAGGGCGTCAACCAAGCGCGACCCGAGGTACGACAGCTGGACGTTCGCGTCCTGCCCGGCCACGCTCACCTCGAGCTTCGCGGCTCCGAACAGCCGGGCGAACAGCGGACGCTGCACCGCGATGCCCTGGATGCGGTCCAGCCGCGCCCGCCGGTTGGTCCGGAAGAGCACGCCGGAGCGCACCTCGACGAGCTCGTCCGTGATGCGGAAGGTGTGCATCCGCCAGGACAGCCAGAACGCGAAGACGGCGACCGCCAGGCCCACCGCGACCGCCAGCAGCGCCCAGCCGACGAGGCCGCGGCGCAGCAGCTCGTCGACCGGATCGCCGCTCTCGAACCCCTCCGGCCCGGGCAGGAACAGCTCGACCAGGCGCTCGCGGAGGTTCGTGATCACGATGCCGAGGACGACCAGCAGGCCGATCCCGCCCTTGAGGACCGGGGTCGCGGGATGGAGGCGGTGCCACTCCCCGTCGGCGAGGTCCGTCTCGACGGCGCGGAGCTCGGTCACAGGCCGGCCCGGCGCGACTCGGCGAGCTCGACCAGGCGGTCGCGGAGCTCCTCCGCATCCTGCTCGGCCAGGCCCGGGATGCTGACGCCGGTCGCCGCGGCGGCGGTGACGAAGCGGAGGTCGGCGAGGCCGAGCGCCCGGGCGAGCGGCCCGCGGTTGACGTCGATGAGCTGCATCCGCCCGTACGGCACCGACACGAAGCGCTGGAACATGATGCCGCGGCGGAAGAGCAGGTCGTCCTGGCGCAGGAGGTAGCCGTAGGCGCGCGCACGGCGCGGGGCCACGATCAGGAGGGTCACCGCGAGGGCGGCCGCGGCGGCCAGCGGGATCCAGCCCCACGGCAGGCCGATCAGCATCAGCACCACGGGCACGGCGAGCAGCAGCACGCTCGACACGACGGCCGACACGATCTCGACCGCGACGTACCGGGGCGAGACGCGGCGCCACTCCCCCGTGATGTCGAGGCGGTCCCGCCGGCGTCCCCTCGCGTCGCGGCGGGTCGTCGGCGACGCGTCCTCGGGCTCGGCGGGCATGGCGTCGTCCTCACTGCCCGCGGCGATCCGGGCGTCGGCGTCAGGCGTGGTTCACCTCGCCGACGGCGCTGTCGTCGTCGTCGCTCGGCGGGATGGTGCACAGGTGCTCGGCGACCAGGCCGGCCACCAGCAGGACGAGCGCACCCACGATGGTCGCGACGTCCTGCCACACGGAGCCTAGCGAAGGGATCGCACGGCTCAGCAGGTACACCAGGATGCCGCCGGAGGCTCCGAGCAGCAGAGCACCGACGTGGCTGGACGCCTTCGCCAGCACCACGACGCGCATCGCCCGGAACGGATCGATGGGCCGGCGCAGCGTGCCCTTCGTGGCGCGGTGGATCGGGACGGCGAAGCCGAGCACGAGGGCCGCGACCACGATCAGGGTCAGCGGAACCGTCAGCGGCGGGATGAGCACGGGGCGGCCGGCGGCGGCGATCGCGAGGTCGAGGAGGAACCCCGCGACGGCCCCGGCGAGGCCGAGTCCGAGCAGGGTGCTGATGCGGGTGCGCCTCACGGAGTCCTGCTCTCGGGGTCGGCGGTGCTGCCGCGGGCGGAGTCGCGCCCCGGCCAGGTCAACCCGGCCGGGTGGTCGGTCACGCGATCGGTCGCCCGTGCGCGCAGCTCGGCCACGGGTCCGGCTCCGGGAAGGACCGCCGCCGGCTCGACGTCGAGCCAGGGCTCGAGCACGAACGCCCGCTCGGCCGCCCGCGGGTGCGGAAGGGTCAGGTGCGCGTCGTCGCGGAGCACGCCGCCGACCGCGATCACGTCGATGTCGAGGGTCCGGTCGCCCCAGCGCACCTCGCCCTCGCCGCGGATCCGGCCGCCGGCCGATTCGATCGCCGCCGTCGCCGCGAGCAGGTCGTCGGGCTCGAGGACGGTCGAGCCGGTCACGACCGCGTTGAGGTACCCGGGCGCGTCCTCGTCGACGCCCTCGGGCTTCCACGCGGGCGACTCGACGACCTTGGACACCGCCTCGATGCGCAGGCCCGGCGTCGTGGCGAGGGCCCGCAGCGCCTCCTCGAGGTGCGCGAGGCGGTCGCCGAGGTTGCTGCCGAGCGCGAGCACGACGTGGCGCACAGGGCGGACGCGCTCCTGCCGCGGCCTCACGAGCGGGTCCTCGTGATCTGCACGGCGACGTCCTCGAACGGCAGCGGGATCGGCGCGTCCGGCTTGTGGACGGTGATGCGGACGACGTCGGCGGCGGCGAAGCCCAGGGCGACCCGGGCGAGGCGCTCGGCCAGGGTCTCGATGAGGTCGACCGGGTCGCGGGTCACCGCGTCGGCCAGGGCGATCGCGAGCTCGCCGTAGTGCACCGTCTCGGCCAGCGCGTCGCCCTCGGCCGCCGGCGCGGTGTCGAGCCAGACCGTCGCGTCGATCACGAAGTCCTGTCCGTTCTCGCGCTCGAAGTCGAAGACGCCGTGGTGCGCGCGCACGCGCAGCCCGGTGAGGGTGATGGAGTCGCGCACGGCGAGGGCGGCGGGGTCGATCGCGGTCACGGGGTCTCCTCCTGAAGTCGGGCGGCGAGGGCCAGGGCACGGGCGGACGAGCGGACGTCGTGGACCCGGACGCCCCAGGCGCCGTGCTCGGCGGCGATGAGGCTCAGCATGGCGGAGACCTCGTCGCGCTCGGCGGCCGGGGCGCCGGCGGGGGCGAACGGAGCGAGGAACCGCTTGCGCGAGTGGCCGACCAGGACCGGGAAGCCCAGCGAGACGATCGCGTCGAGCCCGGCCAGCAGCGCCCAGTCGTGCGCGCCGACCTTCGCGAAGCCGAGGCCCGGGTCGAGCAGGAGGCGGTCGTCCCGGATCCCGGCCTCACGGGCGGCGTCGACGCGGCGCTCGAGCTCGCCGCGGACGTCCGCCACCACGTCGCCGTAGGAGGCGAGAGCGGTCATGCCCGCGCTGTGCCCACGCCAGTGCATCGCGATGTAGACGGCGCCGCGCTCGGCGACGAGCGGGAGCATCCGCGGATCGGCGAGGCCGCCGGAGACGTCGTTGACGACGACGGCGCCGGCATCCAGGGCGGCCTCGGCCGTGGCGGCGCTCATCGTGTCGATGCTGACGCGGACCCCCTCCGCGGCGAGGGCGCGGACGACGGGCAGCACGCGGCCCTGCTCGGCGGCGGAGTCGACGCGCGCCGCACCGGGGCGGGTGCTCTCTCCGCCGACGTCGACCAGGTCCGCGCCGAACGCGGCGGGTCCGTCCCCGGCGGGCCGGGTCAGGTCGAGGCCGTGGCGGACGGCGTCGTCGACGGACAGCCAGCGTCCGCCGTCGCTGAACGAGTCCGGAGTGACGTTGAGGATCCCGAGGAGCGCGGCGCGGCCGGTCGGCGTGAGGTCGGCGACGGTGGTGGCCACGTCACTCCCCCCGCGCGGCGCCGATCAGCGCGATGATCTCGGCGCGGGCGGCCGGGTCGGCGAGGGAGCCGCGGGCGGCGACCGTCACGGTCGAGCTCGCGGTCTGGCGCGGCCCGCGCATCCGCACGCAGCCGTGCTCGGCGTCGACCACGACGAGCACTCCCTCGGGAGCGAGGCCCTGCTCGAGCGCGTCGGCGATCTGCTCGGTCATCCGCTCCTGGATCTGCGGTCGCGACGCGACCGTCTCGACCACACGCGGCAGCCGGCCGAGGCCGACGACCCGCTCGCGCGGCCGGTAGGCGATGTGCGCGACGCCGAGGAACGGCAGGAGGTGGTGCTCGCAGACGGAGCGGAAGGCGAGGCCGCGCACGATCACCGTCTGGTCGAGCGGCGACTCCTGGCCGCCCTCCACCACCGCGAACGTCTCGGTCAGCTGGGCCGCGGCGTCGTCGTCGAAACCGCCGAAGAACTCCTCGTACGCCTCGGCGAACCGCCGCGGCGTGTCGAGGAGTCCCTCGCGGCCCGGGTCGTCCCCGATGGCCGCGAGGATCTCGGCGACGGCCGCCTCGATGCGCGCCTTGTCGACGGGCACGCGCGCGCTACGCCGTCGCGGGGCGCGGGTTGATCAGCGGCGGGCGCTTCGGCGCGACCTCGTCGGCACCGGCGGAGGAGACTCCCCCGTCGGTCGCACCCGAGTCGATCGGCGCCTTGGCGACAGGGACCGCGATGGGCGGCAGGTCGGACAGGGGGCGCTTGTCGCTCGAGAGCCACTGCGGGCGCTCGTCGATGCGGCGGACGTCCTTGAAGATCTCGGCCAGCTGGTCGTGGTCGAGCGTCTCCTTCTCGAGCAGCTCCATCGCGAGGCGGTCGAGGATGTCGCGGTTGTCGTTGATGACCTGCCACGCCTCGTCGTGCGCCTGCTCGATGAGCTGGCGCGTCTCGGCGTCGACCGTCTCGGCGATCTGCTCGGAGTAGTCGCGCTGGTGGCCCATGTCGCGGCCGAGGAACATCTCGCCTGACGACTGGCCGAGCTTGACCGCTCCGACGTTCGCGGACATGCCGTAGTCGGTGACCATCTTGCGGGCGATGGAGGTCGCCTTCTCGATGTCGTTCGACGCTCCGGTGGTGGGGTCGTGGAAGACGATCTCCTCCGCGACGCGGCCGCCCATCGCGTACGTGAGCTGGTCGAGGAGCTCGTTGCGGGTCGTGGAGTACTTGTCCTCCAGCGGGAGCACCATCGTGTAGCCGAGGGCACGACCGCGCGGAAGGATCGTGACCTTGGTCACGGGGTCGGTGTGGCGCATCGCCGCCGCCGCCAGAGCGTGTCCGCCCTCGTGGTAGGCGGTGATCAGCTTCTCCTTGTCGCGCATGACCCGCGTGCGGCGCTGCGGCCCCGCGATGACGCGGTCGATGGCCTCGTCGAGCGCGCGGTTGTCGATCAGCTGCGCGTTGGAGCGGGCGGTGAGCAGTGCGGCCTCGTTGAGGACGTTGGCCAGGTCGGCGCCGGTGAAGCCCGGGGTCTTGCGGGCGACGACCTCGAGGTCGACTCCCCCGGCGAGCGGCTTGCCGCGGCCGTGGACCTCGAGGATCCGCTTGCGGCCGAGCAGGTCGGGGGCGTCGACGCCGATCTGGCGGTCGAAGCGGCCCGGACGCAGCAGCGCGGGGTCGAGGATGTCGGGGCGGTTCGTCGCCGCGATCAGGATGACGTTCGTCTTGACGTCGAAGCCGTCCATCTCGACCAGCAGCTGGTTGAGGGTCTGCTCGCGCTCGTCGTGACCGCCGCCCATGCCGGCGCCGCGGTGGCGGCCGACGGCGTCGATCTCATCGACGAAGATGATGGCCGGCGAGTTCTCCTTCGCCTGCTGGAACAGGTCGCGGACACGGCTCGCGCCGACGCCGACGAACATCTCGACGAAGTCCGATCCGGAGATGGAGTAGAAGGGGACGCCCGCCTCGCCCGCGACCGCACGCGCCAGCAGGGTCTTGCCGGTGCCGGGAGGGCCGTAGAGCAGGACGCCCTTCGGGATGCGGGCGCCGACGGCCTGGAACTTCGCGGGCTCCTTGAGGAACTCCTTGATCTCGTGCAGCTCCTCGATCGCCTCGTCGGCGCCGGCGACATCGCCGAACGTGACCTTGGGCGACTCCTTCGAGACGAGCTTCGCCTTCGACTTGCCGAACTGCATGACGCGGTTGCCGCCGCCCTGCATGCCCGAGAGCATCAGCCAGAAGAACGCGCCGATCAGCAGGATGGGGAGCAGGAAGCCGAGGGCCGAGAGGAACCAGTTGGTCTGCGGGACCTCGTCGTTGTAGCCGGTGCTGCCGAGATCGGCCGCGGACACCGCGTCGACGACCTCCGCGCCGCGAGGGGCCACGTAGTAGAACTGCACCTGCGTGCCGTTGTCGCCGTCGGCCTGCTTGAGCGTGAGATCGACGCGCTGCTCGCCGTCCACGATCTTCGCCGAGTCGACCTTGCCGTCCTTCAGGAGGTCGAGACCCTCCTGCGTCGTGACCGGCCGGAAGCCGGACATGGTGATCAGCGAGGAGCCGATCCACACCGCGACGATCGCCAGGACGACGTAGAGGATGGGACCCCGGAAGATGCGCTTCACGTTCATGCTTGTTGCGGGTGCGACACCCGGCGCCTTTCTGACGAGGAGATTGTGCCTGCCAGGCTACCTCCCGCACTCTGAGCGCCGCCCACGCGTTCGCCGTGGGCCGAACGGCCGCGGGCTGTGTGGTCTGGCGGGGATGCGGCGGGCCGCATCCCCGCGCGCGGTCGGCTTCGCGAGATGGTGCGTTTCGCAGAGCGGGGTGCGTCGGACTGCCGGGAAACGCTGGCACGCGTCGGCACCGTCCGGCGGGGATGCGGCGGGCCGCATCCCCGCGCGCGGTCGGCTTCGCGAGGTGGTGCGTTTCGCAGAGCGGGGTGCGTCGGACTGCCGGGAAACGCTGGCACGCGTTTCCCGGTCCGCGTCCTCTGCCTTGCGGGTGGAGGTCGCGGGGATCGGCGCTTCGGCGGTAGGGACGCGCCGCGAGAGCGCAGGAGTTGTCGCACTCGAGCTCGACAGCGACGACTACTGCGGTCTCGGGAAGGAGGCGAAGGTGTCCGAGCAGGACGCGCCGCGAGAACGCAGGAGTTGTCGCACTCGAGCTCGACAGCGACGACTACTGCGACTACTGCGGTCTCGGGAAGGAGGCGAAGGTGTCCGAGCAGGACGCGCCGCGAGAACGCAGGAGTTGTCGCACTCGAGCTCGACAGCGACGACTACTGCGGTCTCGGGGGGGCGCTGGCGTCCGAGCGGGGCGTGCCGCGAGAAGGGGCAGCAGGCGCGGACGGACAAGCCGGGCCCGCCCGGCCCGGGTCAGGCCGACTCGAGGAGGAGCTCCGGGTCGCGGAGGGCGGGCACGAGGCCACGGCGGCGGCGGGCGGCGGCCAGCACGGTCACGGCGAGCGCCCCGACCAGCCAGAGCACGAGCACCAGGACCGCGTGCGCGACTCCGATGCTGCCGCCGGCGATCAGCGAGCGGAACGCCTCCACCGTCCAGGTCAGCGGCAGGACGCCGTGGATCGCCTGGAAGAAGGCGGGCGCGGTCTCGACCGGGTAGGTGCCTCCGGCCGAGGACAGCTGCAGCACGATCATCAGCAGCGCCAGGAACCGGCCCGGGGCGTCCAGCAGCGCGATCAGCGCCTGGTTGATCGCCACGAAGGTGAGGCTCGTGAGCACGGCGATCCCGATCAGCCCGGGCAGGTTCGACGCCTCGACGCCCACTCCGAAGCGGATGACGAGCGCGGCCAGGACGCCCTGGGCGACCGCCATCAGCGCGCCGGGCAGGTAGCTGCGCAGCGCGATGACCCAGGCGGGCCGGCGCGCGGCGAGGAGGCGGGAGCTGAGCGGGGCGCTCATCAGGTAGAAGGCGAGCGCGCCGACCCAGAGCGCGAGGGCCATGAAGTAGGGGGCGAGGCCGTAGCCGTAGGACGGCACGCGGTTCATCCGCTCGGCATCGATCCCGACCGGGGCGGCCGCGACGGTGCTGAGCTCCTGAGCCTGCTCGCCGGTGTAGGTGGGCACGTCGTCCGCGCCGTCTGAGAGCTTCGTGTCGAGGGTGCGCGATCCGGAGGCGAGCGAGTCGATCCCGTCGGCGAGGTCCTGCGAACCGGTGGCCGCGTCGGCCGAGCCGGTCGCGGCGGTCTCGGCGCCGTCCGCGAGGTCCGAGGCGCCCGTCGCGAGGGCGGCCGTCCCGGAGGCGAGGTCGGAGGCGCCGGCGGCCGCGGAGGCGATGCCGCTGGTGAGCGGGCCGACCGCGCCGGAGAGGGTGTCCACTCCGCCGGCGACCTGCGCGGCTCCGCCGTCGAGGGTCGCAGCTCCCTGGGCGAGGGCCTGCGCTCCGGTCTGCAGCTTCTGGGCGCCGTCGGCGGCGGAGGTCGCCCCGGTGGCCAGAGCGGCGGTGCCGGTCGCGAGGTCGGCGGCTCCGCCCGAGACCGTGGCGGCACCGGCGGCGAGCGCGGTCAGTCCGCTGCCGTCGTCGCCGACGAGCGCGGTCGCACCGGCGGCGAGCGTCTGCGCGCCCGCGTCCGCCGAGGCGGCTCCGCCCGCGAGAGCGGCCGCACCCTGCTCGAGGGCGGTCAGCTCGGCCACGCGCTGGGCATCGGACAGCGAGTCGTACCGCGAGAGCAGGGAGGCGAGGCCGGAGTCGACTCCGGTCGCTCCGGTGGCGAGTTGCGGAGTGGCGGTCGCGAGCGCTCCCGCGCCGGTCGCGAGCTGCTGGGCTCCTGCGAGGGCCTTCCCCGCTCCGTCGGAGAGGGAGGCGGACCCGGTGGCCAGCGCCTCGGCGCCGGACGCCGCCGAGGCCGCGCCGTCCTTCAGGGTCGACGTCCCCGCGGCGAGGTCGGTGGCGCCCGAGGCGAGCGACGCCGCTCCGCCGTCGAGCTGCTGGGCGCCGTCGGCGACCGTGCGGGCTCCCGTGTCGAGCGCCGCCGCCTGGTCGGGCAGCTGCCCGGTCCCGCTCGCGATCCGCTGGAGTCCCGACGAGAGGTCGGACGCTCCGGAGGCCGCGCTCCCCGCGCCCGAGCGGAGGGAGTCGGCGCCGGTCGCCAGCTGCGCGGTGCCGTCCTGCAGCTGCGCGAGCCCGACGACCAGCTCGGAGGAGCCGGACGCGGCGGTCCCGGCGCCGTCCGCCAGCTGAGCGGCGCCGTCGGCCGCCTGCTCGAGGCTCGAGTGCACGTCGGTGAAGCCGAGGTAGACGTTCTCGAGGTAGGTCGCGCCGACCTTCTCCTCCAGCGTCTTCGTCACGGTGGTGCCGATGGTGGAGGCGATGTTGCCGACGATCAGGTTGGCCGCGTCGTTCGTCTCGATCGACAGCTTCGCCTGCACGGCCGCGGCGGGGTCGTCGCCGCCGACGGAGGCGACGTCGGCCGAGAAGCCGGCCGGCACCGTCAGGACGGCGAGGACGTCGCCGGAGGCGAGCTCGCGGGACGCCTCGTCGGCACCGGTCGCCGTCCAGGCGAAGTCCGAGCCGGACGTGTCGGTGGTGAGCTGCTCGGTCAGGTCGTCGCCGAGGGCGAGCGCGGAGCCGTCCGAGGCGGTCGCGCCGGTGTCCTCGTTGACGATCGCGGCGGGCACCGTGTCGAGGTGGTGCGTGGGATCGAGGTTGGCCGAGGTCAGCAGTCCCGCGTAGATCAGCGGGATGAGCGCGATCGCGGCGAAGACGACGACGAGGCGCGGGTTCACGGCGCGCAGGGCGCGGCGGAGCGGGGAGGTGGTCATGGTCCTTCTACTTCGTGGAGTGCAGGGCGGCGAGCCGCGGCGAGGCGACTCCGGTGACGAGGAGCTCGGCGATGTCGGCGGAGGCCGAGGCCACGGGACGGCGGGCGTCGCCGTCGAGGAGCCAGCCGACGACCAGCCAGGTGGTACCGGCGGCGAGGAGGACGGCGAAGCGCTCGACGCGGGCGTGGTCGCCGCCGCCCGATCCGCGCTCGGCGAGGGGCGAGAAGGCGAGGAGCCGCTGCGCGAGGAACGCGACGACCGACTCCTGCACGGCGCGGGCCGTGCCTCCGCTCAGCACGCGGCGGTAGAAGTCGGCGTGCACGAGCAGGCCCTCGAGGAGCCCGCGGACGATGCGGGGGACCGCGCCCTCCCAGTCGGCGGGGGCGGTGCCGGGAGCGACGTCGCCGAACAGCGCGTGCATCCGCTCCACCGCGGCGGCCTCGATCAGGGACGGCACATCGCCGAAGTGCTGGTAGAACGTGGGGCGGCTGACGCCCGCGGCGCCGCAGAGCTCCGTGATGGAGGGCTGGTCGTCGCCCGGGCGGTCGAGTGCCGTCGTGATCGCGGTGAGCAGGAGCTCGCGCGAGCGGGTGAGCCGCGGATCGGTCACGGGGTCCTTCTTCCCGGCGCGAGGAGCGCCTTCTTTACGTCCGTCAGATAACTTACAACCGTAAAGAAGAGCGCGCAAGCGTCAGGAGGAGGGCGGCTCCGGGAGCAGCGTCGCGATGGCGGACGTGTCGACGATCACCGAGTCGTGCGGAGTCAGTCCCGGGCTCCGCGGCGTCGGCACCGGCAGGCGCACGAGCAGGGCGCCCGGATCCACGCCGAAGCGCCCGGAGCGGGTGCGGCCGACCGGATCGCCGTCCAGCTCGGCGAGCACCGGCTGGTCGAGCTCGAACGAGAACTCGCGGCCGGGCCACTGCCGGAGCGAGGCGAGCCCGTTGCGGTTGCCGGTCGCGACATCCAGCGCGAGGCCGAAGCGCCGACGCAGCAGCACCAGCTCCAGGTCGCCGTCGTCGAGCACGGCTCCTGCGGCCAGCTCGATGTTCGCGACCACCGAGCTGCAGTTGCAGGCCAGCACCATGAAGCAGCGCTGCGGTGGCTCCTCCGCGCCGTCGATCGTGAGGGTCACCTCGAATCCGGCCTTGAACATCGCCGGCGCGCCCGCCGCGAAGTAGGCGCCCCAGCCCACCCGCTTCTTCAGCTCCTCGTCCGTCTTGTCCATGATCTCGGCGTCCAGGCCCACCCCGCCCATCACCATGAACACCCGCTCCTCGCCGTCGTCGAACGCGGCCGTGCCCACGTCGATGGCGCGGTCCTGCCCGAGCAGGGCGATCTCGACCGCCTCGGGCAGCGAGCCGAGCGGGATCCCGAGGTTCCGCGCGAGGAGGTTGCCTGTGCCGCTGGGCAGCAGGCCGTAGGGGACGCCGGTCCCGCGCAGCACCGTGGCGACGGCGCGGACGGTGCCGTCGCCGCCCATCGAGCAGACCAGGTCCGGGCCCGCATCGAGTGCGGCGCGGGCCGCAGCGGCACCGGAGTCGCCCGGGCTGGTCTCGAACCAGAGCGGCTCGTTCCAGCCGTGGCGGCGCGCGATCGTCGCGACCAGGTCCTCCGCGGCGCCGACGTCGTCGAACTTGCTCGGGTTGATCACGACGGCGACGGTGCGCTTCTCGGGTGCCTTCACCCCGTCAGTCTGACGGCACCGGCGACCGGTCCAGTCGCGCGGACGCCTCCAGGGCGAGCACGGCGCCGATCTCGGCCGAGAGCGTGGCGGGCAGCGACGGAGGCACGTCCCAGCGGGGCCCGGCCAGCAGCACGCCGCGGCGGACACTCGAGCTCTGCAGCGCGGCGACGCTGCCGGCGACGAAGCCGCGGACGCGAGCCGCCACCGCGGGCGCGACTCCGGCCGTCGTGGCGAGGTCGACGAGGTGCCGGTAGGCGATGCCCCCGAACAGGGCGCCGTCCCCCGATCCCTGGTCGACGAAGACGCCGTCGGGGGCGAGCCGGTCCAGCAGGTCCTCGGCCGTGCGGGAGGCGTGGGCCACCAGGCGGGGGTCGGGCCGCAGGCGGTGCAGGGCGAGCGCCGCGCCGATGTAGACGGCGTGGTTGTAGCTGAAGGCCCAGTCGTCGCGGGCAGAGCCGCCCTCGCGGCCGATGCCGTCGGCGACGAAGCCGGTGTCGTCGTCGCGGAGGCGCACGTGCATCCAGTCGAGGGCGGCGCGCGAGAGCTCCTCCCGGCCGTCCGGCCGCAGCCGCTCCAGGCGCGCGCCGAGGATCGCGAACGGGCCGTTCGCGGGCGCGTTCTTGTAGTCCAGCTGCCGGCGGCGCCAGGCGAGGCTCGCACCGTGGCGGAGGTTCCAGCCCTTCGCGACGGCGAAGCGCCACAGGCGGTCGGCCCGGTCGAGGAAGCACGGGTCGCCCGAGGCCTCCCCGAGCCGGGCGAGCGCGCCGCCGAGCCACATCATGTCGTCGAAGTAGCCGTTGACCAGGCGCCCGCCGTTGCGGAGGCGGATCGCGCGATGGATCCGCCGGGCCCGCTCCAGGTGCGCCTCGTCGCCCGTGCGCTCGAAGGCGTCGACGGCCGCGTCGATCGCGTGCGCGAGCCACCAGTAGTTGAACTCGAGGTCGGCCCGCAGCGAGGTCGGGTAGCTCATGTGGTAGCCCAGCAGGGGCACCGCGAAGAGCCGCTCGAGGCTCTCCTGCGCGGTGTCCGCGGGGCTACTCGTAGACGTGCGGGGCGAGGACGGCGACATCGCGGAGGTTGCGGTAGCGCTCGGCGTAGTCGAGCCCGTAGCCGATCACGAACTCGTTCGGGATGTCGAAGCCGACGTAGGCCACGTCGACCTCGACCTTGGCGGCCGCGGGCTTGCGGAAGAGCGCGCAGATCTCGACGGACTCGGCGCCGCGGCTGCGGAGGTTGCCCTGCAGCCACGAGAGCGTGAGGCCGGAGTCGATGATGTCCTCGACGATCAGCACCTTGCGGTTCGTGATGTCGGAGTCGAGGTCCTTCAGGATCCGCACGACGCCGGAGGACTTGGTGCCGCTCCCGTAGGACGAGACGGCCATCCAGTCCATGACGATGTCGAGCTTGAGCTCGCGGGCCAGATCGGCCATCACCATCACGGCGCCGCGCAGCACCCCGACGATGAGCAGGTTCTCGCCCGCGTAGTCGCGCTCGATGGCGCGGGCCAGGGCGCGGATCCGCTCGTGGATCTCGGCCTCGGTGTAGAGGACCTCGGTGATGTCGTCGGCGATGTCGGCTGCTTCCACCCGGCCACTCTACGGGTGACCGGCCCCCGTCTCCCCTCCGCGAATGTCCGCTCCGGTACACCCCCGTCGGCGAGTCGCGTGCCGGAGCGGCGTCTCGCGGGGAGGGGTCGGGCGTCGCGCGGGGACCGGCGTCGCGGGGACGGGGTCAGGGTGCCGCGGGTGCGAAGACGAGGGTGGTGCCGCGGCGGGTGGCGAGGACGCCGGGGAGGTCGACGCCCTTCTGGCCGTGCCAGTCGGTGACCAGCGCGGCGACCGCCAGCGTCTGCGAGCGCGAGAGCGCGACTCCGAACTCGTTCGCCACGACCAGGCGGATGATCCGCTGCCGCAGCGCCGGCGGGTCCGCCGCGAGCCCGCGCGCGTCGACCGTGACGTGCCCCGCCTCGTCCTGGCCCACCAGCTCGAGCGCCCAGTCGAGGGCGAGCGCGTCGAGCGCGTCCCCGTCCTCCCGCAGCTGCTCGGCCGTGCGCGCCAGAGCCTGGGCCACTCCCGGCCCCAGCTCGTCCTCCAGCACGGGCAGCACGCGGTTCCGCACCCGGACCCGCGAGTAGCGGGGGTCGTCGTTGTGCGGGTCCTCCCACGGCACGAGCCCCTGGTCAGAGCAGGCGAGGCGGGTCGTCTCGCGCCGCAGGCCCAGGAGCGGCCGCCTCAGCGGCCCGCTGACCGGCGCCATCCCGTGCAGCGAGGCCGCACCGGCTCCTCGTGCCAGCCCCAGCAGCACCGTCTCGGCCTGGTCGTCGAGGGTGTGGCCCAGGAGGATCGCGGCGGCGCCCGTCGCGGTCAGCGCGTCGTCGAAGGCTCGGTAGCGCGCACTGCGGGCGGCCGCCTCCGGACCGCCCTCGGCGGACACCGTCACCACCTCGCGCAGCACCGGCGCGAGCCCCAGCCCGTGCGCCTGCTCCGCGGCCCGCCGCGCGACCTCCGCCGACGCCTCCTGCAGCCCGTGGTCGACGATCACCGCGCCGGCCCGCCTCCCGCCCCGCGGGGCCTCGAAGGCGACCGCCGCCGCGAGCGCGAGCGAGTCCGCTCCCCCGCTCAGCGCGACCAGCACGAGCGCTCCGGGGTCGAGCCCGTCGAGGCTCTCGCGCACCGCCCGCCGCAGATCGGCGACGGCGGGGGTCAGGCGGGGGCGATCGGGCACATCAAGTAACGTAATGCCAGCGATCCGCCCCTCCCGCGCGCGCACCCGCGCGAGCGTTCCGGAGGCCGATCCGTCCGCCGATGCGCCGCTCACGGCGCCACCGACTCAAGGAGAGAGCATGGCCGCATACGACGTCGTCGTCGAGATCCCCAAGGGGAGCCGCAACAAGTACGAGGTCGACCACGAGACCGGTCGCGTCTACCTCGACCGCGTGCTCTTCACCTCCTTCGTCTACCCGACAGACTACGGGTACTTCGAGAACACCCTCGGCCTCGACGGCGACCCCGTCGACGCGCTGGTGCTGCTCGAGTACCCCGTCTTCCCGGGCGTGGGCGTCTCCGTCCGCCCGGTCGGCGTGCTCAACATGAGCGACGAGGCCGGCTCCGACGCGAAGGTGATCGTGGTCCCCGCGAAGGACCCGCGCTGGCAGCACATCCAGGACATCGGCGACGTCCCGGAGCAGACGAAGAACGAGATCAAGCACTTCTTCGAGCGCTACAAGGACCTCGAGCCCGGCAAGTGGGTCAAGGTCGACGCGTGGGGCGACGCCGCCGAGGCGGAGCAGATCGTCCAGGACGGCATCAAGAAGCTGGCCGAAGAGGGTCACTGACCCCTCGCACCGACGAAGGAACCCCCTCCCGTCGTCTCGACAGGAGGGGGTTCTCTCGTTGTGCGGTGCGGCCGCGGTTCAGGCGGCCGGGCGGCCGACCATGCCGGCGGGCGTGCCCCAGGTGTTCCAGATGCGCACGGGCTTGCCGTAGTCGGCGGCCTCGATGATCTGGTTGTTCCCGAGGTAGATGGCCACGTGGTAGTAGTCTCCGCCGCCGCCCCAGAAGATCAGGTCGCCGCGCTGGCGCTGGCTGTAGGGGACGAGCTTGCCGGCGCCGGCCATGGTGTTGTACTGGTTCGTCGCCGAGTGGGTGCCGATGTAGATGCCCGAGGACGCGTACGAGGCCTTGGTGAGGCCCGAGCAGTCCCACTGGTCCGGACCCATGCCGCCGAGGACGTACTCCTCGCCGAGCTGCGCCATCGCGTACGAGATCGCGTTCTCGACGGCGCCGCTGGTCGGCACCAGGACCGGAGCGGTGACCGGCTGCGGGAGCGGCTGAGCCGCCGGCTGGGCGATCGGCTGAGCAGCGGGCTGGGCCGGAGCAGGAGCGGGCTGCTGCTGCGCGGGCTGCGGCGCGGCGGGCTGCGGGAGGGACGCGGTCTGACGCGACGGGGCGGCGGTGTCGGCCTGCGCCGAGGACTGCTGCTGGGCGGAGCGGGCGGTGGACTGCGCCTGAGCGGCGGCCTCCGCCTCGGCCTGCGCCTGAGCGGCGGCCTCGTCGGCCTGGCGCTTCTGCTCGCCCGCGAGGTACTGGGTCTCGGCCTCGACCGAGGAGTCCTTCAGCAGCGCGAGCTGGGCGACCAGCTCCTGCGACTTCTCCTCCTGCGCCGAGAGCGACGCGCGGGCCGACTCGGCGGCGGCGTCGGCGTCCTTGCGGGCGGCGTCGGCCTCGTCCGAGAGCGCCTGGTGCTCGGTGACGGCGCGGTCGGCCTGGTCGCCGAGCGACTCCGCGTTCTGCTTGTCGGCGAGGGCGTCGGCGTAGACCTTCTGCGACTGCTCCGAGAGCTGCGACATCGCGCCGAGCTGGTAGAGCAGGTCGCCCGCGTCCTTGCCCTTGGCCACGAGGCTGGCGGAGAGGTCGCCGCCGGCGGCGCGAGAGAGGTGCGCGGCCAGCAGGCCGGCGCGCATCTTCGAGGTCTGGGCCTTGGCGGAGGCGGTGGTCGCCTTCTCCTCGAGGTCGACGACGGCCTTCGCAGCGGCGTCGAGCGCCTCCTTGGCCTGGCGCCAGGCCTCGGCCTTCTTCATCGCGGTGATCGACTTCTCGTCGACCGCGGTCTGCAGGCTCGCGATGAGGCCGGTGATCGAGTCGATCTCGGCCTGCTTGCTCGCCTCGTCCTTCTTGGCGTTCTGCACGTCGTCCCACGAGGGGTACTTCGCGTCGTCGGCGAGGGCCGGGGTGATGCCGAGGGACGCGGTGACCGCCGTGACCGCGAAGGCGGCGGAGATGACGAGCGGGAGGCGGCCCTTCCAGGCGCGCTCCCGGGGTGCCGGGGTGAAGGTGCGTGCGGTCGTCTGTGCGTCAGCCAAGGGTGACTCCTCGTTGGGCCATGAAAGGTTGGGCGTCGACGGCGGAGCCGTTGACGCGGGTCTCGAAGTGCAGGTGGCAGCCGGTGGAGGCGCCGGTCGAGCCGACGGCGGCGATCTGCTCGCCCGCCTGGACCTGCTGGCCGACGCGGACGTAGATCCCGCCGGACATGATGTGGGCGTAGCCGGTGCTGATGCCGCTGCCGTGGTCGATCAGAACCCAGTTGCCGTAGGTGCCGTTGGGGCCCGCGTAGGAGACGGTGCCGCTGTGCGCCGCGAAGATCGGGATGCCGCAGCCGCCCGCGAGGTCGGTGCCGCGGTGGTACGAGCCGGAGGATCCTCCGCCGGTCGAGATGCTGTCGCGCGGGCCGAAGGTGCCGGTGATGCGGCCTCCGGCAGGGCGGACCCAGCCGGAGTCGCTGACGGCGCTGGAGCCGCCGCCGCCCGAGGGGGCGACGTACCCGCCGCCGCCACCGCTGCCGCCGCTGGACGCGGCCGCGGCCCGGGCGGCCTCGCGGCGCGCGGCCTCGGCCTGGGCGGCGGCCTGACGGGCGGCCTCCTCCTCGGCGAGCTTCCGGAGGCGCTCGGCCTCGCGGGCGGCGACGCCGGCCTCGTACTCGGCCACGGTCTTCGACTCGGTGTCGCGGAGCGCGGCGAGCTGCTGCTCGAGCACGACGCTCTGCTCCTGCTGCTCGGCGAGCGCGGCCTCGGACGCCTCCTGGGCGGCGGTCGCCTCGGCCAGCTTCTGCTCGGCGGCGACGCGGAGGCGCTCGCGCTCCGTCTGCGCGACCTCGGCCTGGTCGGCGAGGGACGACGCGGTGTTCCGGGCGGTGCTGGCCTGCTCGTAGATCGCGGAGGAGCGCTCGACCAGCTTGGTCATGCTCCCGATCTTCGACAGCAGCTGGTCGGCCTGGCCGGCCTTCTGGTCGAGGAAGATGTTGACGGACAGGTCGGTGCCGGTGCTGCGGTAGAGCTGCGCGGCGAGCAGGCCCGCCTGCTGCGAGGCCTTGTCGGCCTCCTCGGCGCTGGCGGCGGCCCGGTCCTCGAGCTTCTTCGACTGGTCCGAGGCCTCGTCGAACGCCTGCTGAGCGGCGAAGTGCTCGTCGCCGCGCTGCTGCGCGAGCTGCTGAGCGGAGGCGACCTCGCTCTGGAGGTCGCCGATCAGGGACGTGATCCGGTCGACCTGAGCGGCCGCGGCGGCGGTGTCGCCCTTCGCCGCCTCGACGTCGGCCCACGACGGGTACTCGACCGCCTGGGCGGGAGTGGCGACGAGCAGGCCGGCGACGAGCGCGACGACGGCGGAGGCCAGGGCAGCACCTCGGAGTCGCCCGAGTCGCGGCGCGCCGGGGAGGCGGGCGGAACGCGGACGGCGCAGGGAGTGGGGCATGGGACCTCGGGGATAGGGGGCCCTCCCTCCGCGGCGGTGCGGCTCCGGCGCGCGGGTGGGGGGAAGAGCGATTCCGCCCCACCCTAACCGCGGCCCTGCCCGATCTCCTAGACCCGGGTCAACCCCGGACGGGGTGCACGCCGCCTGCGGAACCGTCGATTTTGCATCCTGCGCCGCGGCCCCCTATGCTTGCGTGTCGGTAGTCATGGGGGGTCGGCCGCAGGGTCGCCCCGCGAGTCTCCGGCCCCATCGTTTAGTGGCCTAGGACACCGCCCTTTCACGGCGGCAGCACGGGTTCGAATCCCGTTGGGGTCACGGATGGGTCGGTACTACCAGCACCACCAGAAGTACCAGCACCACCGGAAAGTGCATCGGCTTGAGAGGGTCGGGGCGTGAAAATAGAACAGCCTCGAAGGCAGTATGCTTGTCTTCGCAACGAGGCCCTGTAGCGCAGTTGGTTAGCGTGCCGCCCTGTCACGGCGGAGGTCGCGGGTTCAAGTCCCGTCAGGGTCGCAAAGAGGCCCTTCCGAGAGGAAGGGCCTTTTTCAGGGGATCACCTCTCCAGCGACATCACGTCGCAACGGCTCTGTAGCTCAGTTGGTAGAGCGCACGACTGAAAATCGTGAGGTCACGGGATCGACGCCCGTCGGAGCCACTGGAACCCTCGCCTAGCTTCTACATGGCGGGGGTTTCTTCGTACCCGGAGGTCCTCGCCGTCGCGATCCGCTACGTGCGCCCGTCCTGCCGATCCGGACCGCGCCGAGCAGTGACGGCAGCCCGGATCCCGTCCAGGCGGTCTGCGTAGGCTGGCCCGGCCATGCAACCCGACGCCTTCCCGCCGCCCGATCCCGCGACGCTCGCGCCCGACTCCGCTGCAGCGCCCTCGTGGCCGGCCGAGCCTCTCCCCTCGGTCCAGGCGCCCTACTCCTCCCTCCTCTACCTGCCCGATCCTCGGGTCCGCTGGGGCCTGCCGACCGCCGTGCTCACGATCGTCGGGATCGTCCTGCCGCTGGCCGTGCTCATCCTGCTGTTCGGGTTCGGCGTGCTCCCCTACTCCGCCGGACTCGCCTTCGCGGGGGCGCTCGCGAGCTACCTCGTCGCGCTGATCGTCCCGTTCGCGGCGTCTCGGCTCCGCGGGCTGGGCACGATGGCGGCCGACTTCGGGCTGCGGTTCCGCTGGATCGACGTGCCCATCGGGATCGGGCTCGGCATCGCGGTGCGCGTCGTGATCCTGTTCGTGCTCGCCGCGTTCGCTCCGCTCCTCCAGGACGCGCAGGGGAACCTCGACATCGACCCCGACCCGCTGTGGTTCGTGCTGAGCTCGGTCCTCATCCCCGTCGTCGTCGCGCCGCTGGTCGAGGAGGTCCTCTGCCGCGGCGTCGTGATGCGCGCGGTGCGGAACCGGATGCTCCGGGGCTCCGCGGAGTCGGCGCCGCCCACCCGCGGCCGCCGGGTCTGGGCGATGGTGTTCAGCATCCTGGCGTCCACGGCGGTCTTCGCCCTGCTGCACGGGCACCAGATGGTGAACCCGGCGACGATCGTGACGCTCGGCGTGACCACGGTCACCGCGGGACTCGCGCACGGCTGGATCGCGACGATCACCGGGCGGCTCGGAGCGGCGATCGTCTCGCACGCGACACTGAACGGCTCCGCGGTGCTGCTGCTGGCGCTGCTGCCGCTGCTGACTCCGTAGGGGGATCTCGAGAGGCCCGCTGCGCGGGGTGCTCGATCGGCAGGAGTCGGGGCGGCCCGATCGGGGGCGTGGGGCGGCGCGTCAGACGTCGTAGGTGCGCGCCCCGGGCAGCGGGCCGCGGACCTGGCGGTGGAGGCGCTCCATGTCGGCGTCGAGGGTGGCGGCGGTGCGGGCCGCGTCGGCGAGGCCGTCGAGGAGCTCCTGCGGGACCTGGCGGTCGTACTTGTAGTAGATCTTGTGCTCCAGGCTCGCCCAGAAGTCCATCGCGATGGTCCGGAACTGCACCTCGACGCAGACGTCGACCGATCCGCCGGAGAGGAACACGGGCACCTCGACGATCGCGTGCAGGCTCTTGTAGCCGTTCTCCTTCGGCTCGGCGATGTAGTCCTTCACCTCGAGCACCGTCACGTCGGACTGCGAGGTGAGCAGGTCGAAGACGCGGTAGACGTCCGAGACGAAGCTGCAGGTGATCCGCACGCCGGCGATGTCGGTGATCGCGTCGGCGATGCCGTCGAAGGTCGTCTCGCAGCCCTTGCGCTCGATCTTCTCGATCAGGCTGTCGGCCGACTTGAGCCGGCTCGTGACGTGCTCGATCGGGTTGTACTCCTGCAGCTCGCGGAACTCCTCCTGCAGGATCGACACCTTCGTGACGATCTCGTCCATCCCGAACTTGTACTGGAGCATGAAGCGCGCGAAGTCGTCGCGCAGGGCGCGGATCTCGGCGACGGTGGTGGCGTCGAGCGCTTCGGCGACGGCGTCCGTCAGCGGAGGGACGGCGTGCGCGGGTTCGGGGATGCGGGATTCCACAGTCGGACACCCTACGCGCGGAGTCGTTCGAGACCGGTGGGAGGCGCCCGGCCTAGCCTGGGAGCGTGATCACCGAGCCCCGCCCGCTGCGCTTCTGCGCGTTCGTCATGAACACCGCCTCCCACATCCAGCACGGCCTCTGGCGCCACCCCGACGCCCGGCAGCACGAGTTCGACGACGTGCAGCTCTGGATCGACCTCGCCCGGACGCTGGAGCGCGGCCGCTTCGACGCGATGTTCTTCGCCGACGTGGCGGGGCTCTACGGTCCGGCGGACGGCGACTGGGACGTCAACGCCCGCGAGGGGCTGCAGCTGCCCAGCAACGACCCGTCGGTGCTGCTCTCGGCCCTGGCGGTGAGCACCGAGCACCTCGGCTTCGCGTTCACGAGCTCGGTGCTGCAGTCGCATCCGTTCGACTTCGCCCGGAAGGTCTCGACCCTCGACCACCTCTCGAAGGGGCGGATAGCCTGGAACATCGTCACCAGCGCCCTCGACGGCGCGGCCCGCAACTTCGGCTACGACCGGCTCGAGGAGCACGACGAGCGCTACGCCTGGGCGCAGGAGTACCTCGACGTGGTCTACAAGCTGTGGGAGGGCTCGTGGGACGACGGCGCGCTCCTGCGCGACAAGAGCGGCTCCTTCGCCGACCCGGCGCGCATCCACCGCATCGACCACGTCGGGAAGCGCTACCGCGTGCAGGGGCCGCACCTCTCGGCTCCGTCCCCCCAGCGCACGCCCGTGCTCTTCCAGGCCGGCTCCTCCCCCGCGGGCCGGCGCTTCGCCGCGCGGAACGCGGAGGCGCAGTTCGTGTTCTCGGGGTCGCCGGAGAAGACCCGCGAGCTGATCGAGGACACGCGGGCCCTCGCCGCGGCGGCCGGTCGCGGAGCGGGAGCACCCTCCTTCTACCTGGGGCTCTCCTTCATCACCGGCGACACGGAGGAGGAGGCGCGCCGCGCTGAGCGCGAGATCGACGAGTACCTCTCCTCCGACGCCTTTCTCGTGCACTCGAACCTCGGCTTCGACCCGGCGACGGGCGAGAAGCTCGACCCCGACCTGCCGCTCTCGGCGATCGAGACCTACGCCGGCCAGAGCCACCTGCAGTGGATCCGGGACGCCTCCCCCGACCGCGAGCCGACCGTCCGCGACCTGGCCCGGCTCTCGGCGAAGCTGCGCGGACGGGTCGTCGGCACTCCCGAGCAGATCGCCGACCACCTGGCGGGCTGGCGCGACGCGGGGATCGACGGGATCAACGTCGTCAACTGGATCCTGCCCGGCAGCTACGAGGAGTTCGTCGACCGGGTGATGCCGGTGCTCCAGGAGCGGGGCCTCGCGCAGACCGAGTACGCCGAGGGGACGCTGCGCCGCAAGCTGTTCGGGACGGACGAGCTGCCGGCGACGCACCCGGCGCGGGCGTACCGCGGGGCGTTCGCGGGCTGAGCCGTCGCGGGCCGGGCTCTGCGCGTCCACTGCCCCTGCACGGGCCGCTCGCCTCGCCCTGCGCACTCCGTCGGGCGGGGGACGCGAGGGCGGGCGCGGCTTCGTAGCGTCGAGGGATGATCCAGACCTGGGGAGTCCTGACCGCGCTGTACGGAGTCGTCGTGACGGCCGTCGCGGTGCTCGCGATCGTGCTGCTGGTGCTGCTGTGCCGCCTGGTGCTCGCCGCGCGCGAGAACCTGCAGGCCTCGACGCGGCTGCGCGAGCTGCAGATCGAGCGGATGCTTCTCGAGGACGAGTAGCGGACGCGCGTCGCCGGCCGCGACCAGGTCTCCTCAGCGAGGAGCACTCGCGGCCGACGACGCGCGGTCCGGTCAGGGCAGAGCGGGTCGCGCCTCCGGGCGGGGCGCCCGCGGGATGAGCAGCCCGAGGGCGACGGCGACCAGCGCTCCGATCGCGCCGATCACGAACGTGGTCTCGAAGCCCTGCGAGCTCGGCAGCTGCACGTCGCCGACGGACACGGTCAGCTGCGCGAGCACGCCCGCGGTCACGGCGGAGGAGAGCGTCGTGCCGAGGGTGCGCATCAGCGAGTTCAGCCCGTTCGCGGCGGCGGTCTCGGAGGCGGGGACGGCGTGCATGATGAGCGTCGGCATCGCGGCGTAGGCGAGGCCCAGGCCGACACCGATGAGGGCGTTGATCACCAGGATCTGCCACACCTCGCCGCCGAACGGGAGGATCAGCAGGTACGAGACCGCGATCAGCCCGGAGCCGGCGATCAGCACGAGCCGCGGCCCGGACTGCGCCGAGAGGCGGGCGGCGAGCGGGGACGTCGCCATCATCGCCAGGCCCGAGGGGGCGAGCACGAGGCTCGCCACGATCAGGCTCAGGCCGAAGCCGACGCCGGACGCGGCGGGCAGCTCGAGGCGCTGCGGCAGGGTGATCTGGGCGCCGAAGAACGCGAAGCCGACCGCGACCGAGGCGAGGTTGGTGAAGAGCACGGCGGGGCGGGCGGCCACCCGGAGGTCGACGAGCGGGCTCTCCTGCCGCAGCTCGTACCAGCCCCAGAGGAGCAGGACGGCGATGCCGCCGAGGCCGGAGCCGAGGATCGCGGGGCTCGTCCAGCCGGAGTCGTTGCCGCGCGAGACGGCGATCAGCACGCCGCTCAGTCCGAGGGCGAGGCCGATCGTGCCGACCACGTCGAAGGTGCCGGGCGAGCGCAGTGTCGACACCGGCACGACCAGGAGGACGAGGACGATGTCGAGGACGCCGAGGCCCGCGGACATCCAGAACAGGACGTGCCAGTCGGTGTTCTGCGCGATGAGGGCGCTGAGCGGCAGGCCGAGCGCGCCGCCGATGCCGAGGGTCGCGCTGACCAGGGCGATCGCACCGGGGAGCCGGTCGCGGTGGAGGGTGTCGCGGAGGATCGAGATGCCGAGCGGGATGACGCCCATCACCGCGCCCTGGAGGGCCCGGCCCACGACCAGCGTCCACACGTCGCCCGCGAAGGCGCACACGATCGAGCCGATCACGAGCACGACCAGCGCGGCCACGGCCATCCGCCGCTTGCCGTAGAGGTCGCCGAGGCGGCCCGAGACCGGGGTGAGGATGCAGGCGCTCAGCAGCGTCGCGGTGATCACCCACGCGGTCTCGGTGCGGTCGGCGCCGAGCAGCGTCGGCAGCTCGGACTGGATCGGGACGACCAGGGTCTGCATGAAGGAGGCGCTCATCCCCGCGAAGGCGAGGACGGCGGTGATGAGGCGCGGGTCCGGCGAGCGGGTCAGGGAGCGTCTGTCGGAGTCGGGCACGGCTGTCCTTCGTGTCGGCGGCGGACGTGCACCCGGACCGCGGCGGCGGGCGGGCCGTCGTCGGCGGGATCGTATCGCTCGGCTCTGCTTTCGACCGGCTCGGGGCTCAACAGCGCGGGCCGCCGCTTTGTTCCCTCCTCCTCCTTCCCGCGCGCGTCGGGCAGGACGAGGATGGGCGGATGATCGACATCGAGAGCTGGATCACCGGCTACGAGAAGGCCTGGGCCACGGACGACGCGGCCGATGTGGCCGCACTGTTCACCGAGGACGCCGAGTACTTCACGGCGCCGCACCGCGACGCGATCACTCCGCGCGACGCGATCGTGGAGTGGTGGCTGGCGGAGGAGGAGCCCGCCGACCCGACGTTCGCGTGGGGCCTGGTCGCGCTGACGGAGGAGACCGCCGTGGTGGAGGCGCGCACCGTCTATCCGGGCGACCGCACCTACCTGAACCTCTGGGTCATCCGCTTCGCCCCTGACGGGCGGGCGCGCTCGTTCACCGAGTGGTACATGGAGGAGCCGGCCGACTCCGTGTCCTGACCCGCGCGGGTCCTCATCGAGCGGCGAGGAGCGCTCAGCGGCGCCGGGTCAGAGCTGCGCGGCGGCGAAGGTGTCGCAGTCGATGGCGTCGCCCTCGAAGCCGGCCTGGAACCAGCGCTGGCGCTGCTCGGCCGAGCCGTGCGTCCACCCCTCCGGATCGACGGTGCCGGTGGCCTGCTCCTGGATGCGGTCGTCGCCGACGGCGGCCGCGGCGCCGAGCGCGTCCTGGTACTCCTGCGCCGTCACCGGCTTGAGGTAGGGCGTGCCGGTCTCGTCGGGCACCGTCGAGGCGTCGCCCACCCAGGCTCCGGCGAAGCAGTCGGCCTGCAGCTCGAGGCGCACCGAGTCCGACTCGGGGCCGGTGCCGGAGCGGTCCGCCGACTCCATCGCGCCGGTCAGGTTCTGGATGTGGTGGCCCCACTCGTGGGCGAGGATGTACATCTGCGCGAGCGATCCACCCGAGGTGTCGAACCGGGTGCGCAGCTCGTCGAAGAAGTCGGTGTCGAGGTAGATCGTCCGATCCGGCGGGCAGTAGAACGGGCCGACCGCGGCGGTCGCGCTCCCGCAGCCGGTGGTGGTGCTGTCCTCGAACAGGTCGACGCCGGTCGGGGTCGTGTAGGCGACTCCGAGGGTCGGAGTCTGCTCGCCCCAGTAGCGGTCGAGCGACTCAGCCGCACCCTCGAGGCGGCAGTCGACCTGCGTGTTCGCGTCGGCGCCGCTGTCGCAGGCCACCGCGGTGGAGGTGACGCCCTCCGGCGAGGACCCGCCTCCGCCGAACACCTCGCCGAGGCCCGAGAGGTTCACGCCGAGCAGCTGCGAGAGCAGCGCGAGCACGACCACGCCCACCGCGCCCCCGCCGACGGCGATGCCGGTGGTGCGGCCGCGACGGCGGACCTTGCCGCCGCTGAGCTGGGAGTCGTCGTTGAAGGTCATGCCGACGAAGCTAGCGCTCCGCGGACGGGCTCCGCTCGGGCTTGCGGTCAGCCCCAGCGCGACTCGCTGGCCGAGCGGATGATCTCGAGCAGCGCCTCGCGCAGGGGGCCGTGCTCGAGCGAGCCCGGGAACATGTCGACCTCGAGGCGGTGCGCCCGGCGCCAGGCCTCGCTGCCCACGTCGGTGAGCGCGACGAGCTGCCGGCGGCGGTCCGACGGATCCGTGGTGCGCGAGACGTGGCCCTCGCGCTCGAGGCGCTCGATGGTGCGCGACATGGTCTGCACCTCGACGTGGGCCGCGGCGGCCAGCTCCTTCTGCGCGACGGGACCCGCCTGCAGGAGGTGCAGCACGATCAGGCCGGCGTGGGTGAGGCCGATCTCGGCGAGGGCGCCGTGCCAGGCGTGCTCGACCATCCGGGAGGCGGTGGAGAGCAGCCGGCCGGTGGGCCAGTCCTCCATCCCGGAGGCGTCGTCCGCGCGCATCTGATCAGGGTAGACCCGCTCCCGGGACACGACGGCACCGGGCGCGGGACGCTCAGGCACGGGCGCCCGGGCATCCCGGCCGCGAGGCGCGGACCGCCCCGCCCGTCAGGACGCGAAGCGGTCCGTCGCCTCGATCAGCGCGTCGAGGATCCCCGGCTCGTCGAAGGCGTGGCCCGCGTCGGCGATCATCCGGAAGTCGGCCTCGGGCCAGGCCCGGTGCAGGTCCCAGGCCGTGAAGGCCGGGGTGCACATGTCGTAGCGGCCCTGCACGATGACGGCCGGGATGTCGCGGAGGACGCCGGCGTCGCGGATCAGCTGCCCCTCCTCCAACCAGCCCCTGTGCACGAAGAAGTGGTTCTCGATGCGGGCGAAGGCGAGCGCGAAGACGGGATCGGACCAGTCCGCGATCAGCTCCGGCTTCTGCAGGAGGGTGATGGTCGACGCCTCCCAGGTGGTCCAGGCGACACCGGCGGGGCCGTGCACGGCGGGGTCCGCGTCGTGGAGCAGGCGGTAGTACGCCTCGATGAGGCTGCCCCGCTCGCCGGCCGGGACGACGGAGGTGTAGCCCTCCCAGAGGTCCGGGTAGACCGCGGCGGCGCCGCCCTCGTAGAACCACTCGAGCTCGGCGCGGCGGAGGGTGAAGATCCCGCGGAGGACGATCTCGCTGACCCGCTCGGGGTGGGTCTCGGCGTAGGCGAGGGCGAGGGTCGAGCCCCAGGAGCCGCCGAGCACGAGCCAGCGCTCGACGCCGAGGTGCTCGCGGAGGCGCTCGATGTCGGCGACCAGGTACCAGGTGGTGTTGGTCGAGAGGTCGGCCTCCGGCTCGCCGGCGTGCGGGGTGGAGCGGCCGCACATCCGCTGGTCGAACAGCACGATGCGGTACTTCTCGGGGTCGAACAGCCGCCGGTGGGCGGGCGAGGTGCCGGCTCCGGGGCCGCCGTGCAGGAACACGACGGGCTTGCCCTCGGGGTTGCCCGAGACCTCCCAGTAGAGCGAGTGGCCGTCGCCGACGTCGAGCATGCCGGAGTCGTGGGGCTCGATCTCGGGGTACAGAGTGCGCATGGCCCGCACCCTACCGACTGTCAGGGTCGCGGTCCGCGAGGCGGGCGGCCCGGCCCAGGAGTGGGCGGGAGCGCCCGCGTCCATCCGGCGCACCCGCCTCCCGCGGTCGTTACTGTGGAGCGGACCTGCACGCCCCCGTCGAAGGAGCCCCCATGCCCACCACTGTGCGCGGCGTCATCGCCCGGTCGAAGGGCGCTCCCGTGGAGCTCGTCGACATCGTCGTCCCCGACCCGGGCCCGGGCGAGGCCGTGGTCGACATCGAGACCTGCGGTGTCTGCCACACCGACTTCCACTACCGCGAGGGCGGGATCAGCGACGACTTCCCCTTCCTCCTCGGTCACGAGGCGGCCGGACGGGTCAGCGCGATCGGAGAGGGAGTCACCCATGTCGCGGTCGGCGACTTCGTGGTCCTCAACTGGCGCGCGGTCTGCGGCGAGTGCCGGGCCTGCACCCGGGCCGAGCCCTGGTACTGCTTCGACACCTTCAACGCGACGCAGCGGATGACCCTGGAGGACGGCACCGAGCTCAGCCCCGCCCTCGGGATCGGCGCCTTCGCCGAGAAGACCCTCGTGCACGCGAAGCAGTGCACGAAGGTCGATCCGGAGGCGGACCCCGCCGCGGTGGGCCTGCTCGGCTGCGGGATCATGGCCGGCCTCGGCGCGGCGATGAACACCGGGAACGTGACGCGCGGCGACTCCGTCGCGGTCATCGGCTGCGGAGGAGTCGGCACGGCCGCCGTGGTCGGCGCCGCTCTCGCGGGCGCCGGCACGGTCATCGCGATCGACCGGGACCCCAAGAAGCTGGTCGCGGCCGAGAAGCTCGGCGCCACGCACGTCATCGACTCCAGCGGCCTCGACGAGGCGGGCGTCGTCGCGGCGGTGCAGGCCCTGACGAACGGCTTCGGAGCGGACGTCGTCATCGACGCCGTGGGCCGCCCCGAGACCTGGCGCCAGGCGTTCTACGCCCGCGACCTCGCCGGGACCGTGGTGCTGGTCGGGGTGCCGACTCCCGAGATGACGCTCGAGATCCCCCTGCTCGACGTCTTCGGCCGCGGCGGCTCGCTGAAGTCGAGCTGGTACGGCGACTGCCTGCCGGAGAGGGACTTCCCGATGCTGACCGGCCTCTACCTCCAGGGCCGCCTGCCCCTGGACGAGTTCGTGAGCGAGCGGATCGGGATCGAGGACATCGAGGAGGCCTTCGCCACGATGGCCGGCGGCGACGTGCTCCGCTCGGTGGTGGTGCTCTGATGGGCGCGCGGATCGAGCAGCTCGTCACGAGCGGCACCTTCAGCCTCGACGGCGGCACCTGGGACGTCGACAACAACGTCTGGATCGTCGGCGACGATTCCGAGTGCGTCGTCATCGACGCCGCCCACGACGCGGACGCGATCCTCGCGGCCGTCGGCGAGCGCCGACTCCTCGCCGTGCTGCTGACCCACGGGCACGACGACCACCTCGACGCGGTCGAGGGAGTCCGCGCTGCGACCGGCGCCCCGGTGCTGCTCCACGAGGCCGACCGGATGCTGTGGGACGCCGTGCACCCCGGCACGGCCCCGAGCGGCGGTCTGGTCGACGGGCGGATCGTGCCCGTCGCCGGCGTCGAGCTCGAGGTGCGGCACACCCCGGGCCACACCCCCGGCGCCGTCTGCTTCGTCGCCGAGGCGCTCGGCACGGTGTTCACCGGCGACACGCTCTTCCAGGGCGGGCCGGGGGCCACCGGCCGCTCGTACAGCGACTTCCCGACGATCATCGACTCGATCACGGAGCGCCTGCTGACGCTGCCCGCCGCGACGGTGGTCCGGACCGGCCACGGCGACTCGACGACGATCGGAGCGGAGGCGCCGCACCGCGAGGAGTGGATCGCGCGCGGGCACTGACCGGGCGGGGCGGGGGCGGGGGCGGGCGCGGAGCTGTCGGTCCGCCCGCTACGGCTTTCTGCGTGAAAGGGCCGACCGACGGGTGTGGGAATTTCGCAACTGTCGGTCGTGCTCCCTTGTTACCGTGAACAATCGCCGGTACCGTGCGAAGACCACACCGCAGGCGGGATCCCCCGTCCGCCCACCGGTTCGCTGCAGAACCCGAGAGGACACGTCGACGATGACGTCACGACCCCCGGGCGGAGGCAGGCCCTCGCGCCTGCTCGCCGCCACCCTCGCCGCATCCGCGACGATCGCCCTCGCCGCCGGCGCCGCCGTGCCGGTCGCCGTCGCCGCGACAGCGGCGACCACTCCCGCGCAGAGCCTGCTCGCGGACTTCACCTTCGACACCGCCCCGAGCGGAGGCGCCTTCACCGACAGGTCGACCCGCGCCGCCGTGAAGGGCACGCCGACCCTCGTCGCCGGCCGCACCGGGCAGGGCAGCGCCGTCTCGCTGTCGTCCTCGTTCTGGCTCGACCTCACCGCGACCGACGGGCAGCCGCTGCTGAAGGGTCGCGACTCCGTCACTCTGTCGTACGACTCCAAGCCCGCCGCCGCGGACAACGTCGGCTGGTCGGTCTTCGCCGCTCGCTCGGCCGCGACCCAGGACTACGCCCAGGAGAAGTACGTCGGCGTCCTCGACAGGACGAACGGCATCACCGTCGAGCGGTACGCCAACAGCGGCGCCCGCGACTCCTCGGGCAACCTCACCGGCCCGAGCAGCACGGAGTGGAAGCACGTCGATCTCGTGCTGAGCGCCGGCACCGCCCGCCTCTACGTCGACGCGAAGCCCGTCGCCGTCACGACGGCCGGCCCCTCGCTCGCGACGGTCCTCGGATCGACCGGCGGAGTCCTGCAGATCGGCAAGGCCAACTGGGGCGGCGGGGAGTACTTCACCGGACTCCTCGACAATCTGCGCGTCTACGACCGCGCCCTGACCGGGGCCGAGCTGGGCGCGACGAGCAGCACCGTGGCGACCGACCTGCGCGCCGCCCTCGACGTCCCCACGACCGTGCTCGGCGACCTGCCCGCGCAGGTCCTCGGGAACACCGTGACGTGGACCGCCTCCGGCGCCGGCGCCGCGCGCGTCTCCTCCACCGGCGCCGTGAACCTCTCGGGCCTCACCGCTCCCGTCGCCGTCCGCCTCCAGGCAGCCGTCGCCGGGCAGACCTACGCGTGGGACAGCACCCTCGCCGTGCCCGGCGGGCGCATCGCCACCTCCGTCGAGACCGTCACCACGACGAACGGAGTGAAGGACGACCCGCTGGCGTACAACGACGACCGTCGCGCGGACTCGCTCTTCACGGCCGCACTGCCCGCCGGCGCGACCACCTGGGAGCCGCTGAACCGCTCGCAGTCGATCCTCTCCGTCCTCAAGGACGGCGATCAGGCGCAGCGCCCGAACGCCCAGATGGGCTCGCCGCTGCTGTTCCGCTCGAAGGACGGCTCGCTCGGCGCGGTCTCGTCGCAGAACAACGCCACGGACTCCGTCTACCTCTGGAGCTCCGCCGACGGCCGCACGTTCCGCGACCAGCGCGTCCTCCGGGTCGCGCCGGGCTCGGTCGTGACCGACCCGCGGATCGTCTTCGACTCCGCCCTCGGCGTCTACAAGCTGTTCTGGACCGATCTGCTCACCACCGAGGGCCGCGTGACGCTGTTCACGGACCTCGCCTCCGGCACCGCTCCCGGAGCGACCACCCGCGCCGACGCCCGCGTCCCCGGTGTCCAGGGCTCGGGTCTCCCCGCCGGGTTCACCCAGGGCCAGGCCGGCGAGACGGCGCTGACCTCGACCGAGTTCAGCACGTTCTACCGCGAGTACGTCGACCTGAAGAACACCGGTGTGAAGTCGCTCAGCGGCTCCGTCGACTCCGGCGCCGGATCCGCTGCGATCGCCGCAGCGCTCCCGGGGCAGGCCGTGATGGAGTACAACGACGGCTCGACCAAGTCGCTCAACGTCGACTGGCAGGACGATCTGACCACCGCCGTCGACACCTCGCGTCCCGGGACCTACCGGGTCACGGGCTCCGTCCAGCAGGACCCCGAGGCGATGGTCAACGAGGCCCGCGCGGATCCGCACGTCTTCTTCAACGAGGACGACGGCTACTACTACCTCACGGGCTCGCACTACGGTCAGGACTCGCTCGGCCCGATCGAGGAGAGCTCCAGCTACCGCAAGATCGGCCTCAAGCGCTCGAAGACCATCGCCGGTCTCGACTCCGCTCCCGAGCAGATCGTGATCGACCCCGACGCCGGCACGCCCGGTCGCCAGAGCCAGTACCCGAACACCTTCTACGGCTGGGGCGGATACATCTGGGCGCAGGAGTTCCACAAGATCAACGGCACCTGGTGGATCGTCGCCGGCATGAACAAGGGCTACGCGCCTGTGGGCGGCTGGTGCGACAACACCGTCCTGATCCCCTACACCGGGACCGACGCCTCGATCGCCGAGGGCGGATTCCTCGACCAGACGAAGTGGGGCGAGCCGGTCGTCCTCGAGGGCGCGGCCTTCGACGTCAGCTACATCGACCGCCAGGAGAACGGCGCCACCCAGGGCTACTGGGTCCTGCCCAACGGCAACACGCTCTCCCTCGCCAAGGCGACGATGGGGCCCAAGGGCACCGTCCCGCTGGTCACCGGTGCGGTCACCCGCATCTACGGCGAGAGCCAGCCGTGGGAGTCGGGCAAGCGCTCGCCGACCCCGTCCGACACCACCGAGGGCAACGACCAGGGCGTCGTCGAGGCGCCGTTCATCGTGTCCAAGGGAGGACGCATGTACCTCACCTACTCGGGCGGAACGGTCGACAAGTACTACTCGCTCGGCCTGCTCACGGCCGACGCGAGTGCCGACCTCCTCAACCCCGCGACGTGGACGCAGACCGCGTTCCCCGTGCTGGACACCGAGGACACCTACCTGGGCCGCCTCGGCGCGGACGAGACGCAGTACTTCTCGCGCCAGCAGGCCGGCACCGGGCACAACTCGTTCGTCGAGGACGAGTCGGGCAACCTGCTCCTCGCCTACCACGCCCGCCCCTACCCGGACCCGCACACGGCGACCGATCCGCAGAACGCGGGCGGCCTGTTCGATTCGGACCGCAACACCTGGTTCAAGGGCGTGAACATCCGCGCGAGCGGCCGGCTCGACCTCTCGCTCTCGAAGGAGCAGGAGGTGGCCTCGGCCAACCGCACCGTCACGGCGACGATCACCGTGAAGGCGCCGGCTGTGCCCGTCACCGCCACTGCAGCGGCTCGCTGCGTCGCGGGCAAGGTGGTCGTCACGCTGACCACTGTCAACAAGGCCGCGTCGACCGCCGACCTCCGCTGGAACACCCTGTGGGGCGCGAAGACGCAGCAGATCGATGCGGGCCGGACCGCCTCGCTGGCCGTGACCACGCGGGCCGCCTCGGTCGCCGCCGGCACCGTCCAGGGGGTCGCCACCGTCGGCAGCGCCTCCGCTCCCGTGAGCGCCGCCTACCCGGCGCTCCGCTGCGGCTGACCTGACCGGGTCCTCCGACCGACGACGCCCGGCCGCCTCTCACCTGAGGGCGGCCGGGCGTCGTCGTTCCGGTCTGCGGTGATGTGCCGGGCGACCGGGTCGCGACCCTCGATGATCTCGGCGGTGCAGCCGGCATCGCGGGAGAAGACCCACCGGATGACGCGGCCGCGTCGGACGACCGGACCGTTGCGATCCACGAACGACTCCCCATCGAGGGGAGGTCGTCGGTCGGCGACGTACGGGGTGTCGTGAGTCGGACGGGAAGAGGCGAGCCGGTCTGCCGCTGCTGCACGAACCGGCCCGCCCCTTCGGCATCGTCTCAGTGGACGAGGGCGGCCTCCGCCTCGTCCCAGGCGGGGTTCAGATCTTCCTTCTTCCCTCGGATGAGGAGGAATCCGGTGAGAGAGGCGGCGACCATGGTCACTGCTGCGGCCAGGAACACGGCCTTGTAGCCGTCGGTGAATGCGGTGAGCTCGGCCGTTCCGGACGCGATGGCGGAGTCCGCGGTGCTCGCGTAGAACACGGTGAACACCGCGAGACCGATGGACCCGCCGATGTGGAAGACGGAGTTGACGACGGCGGAGGCCACTCCGGCGTCCTCGTTCTCGACCCCGAGAAGGGCGAGGTTCTGGACGGGCACGAAGAGCATGGAGAGTCCGATTCCGAGCACGACCAGGGCGGGCAGGACCTGGAGGAAGTAGTTTCCGTCCGGGGTGATGCCGAGGAGCAGGAAGAGCCCTGCTGCCGAGACGAGCGGCCCGACGATCATCAGGGGTCGGGGGCCGAACGTGTTGAGGATCTTCGTGGTGACGGGCGAGAACGCCATGATCGCGACGGTCATGGCGAGGTTCGCGAGCCCTGCCATCAGCGGTCCCATTCCGACCACGATCTGGAAGTAGAACGCGAGATAGAGGATGGCCCCGATCATCACGGCGCCATTGGCGGCCTGGATCAGGATCGCGCCGCCTCGCACACGACGCAGGATGACGCGCAGGGGCAGCAACGGCTGGTCGACCTTGCGTTCGATGAGCACGAAGACGGTCAGCAGGACGATGCCGAGTGCGAGGAAGGCGACGGTGTCGATCGCGCCCCATCCGTGCTCAGCCCGCGTGAACCCGTAGACGATCGCGCCCAGTCCCAGGGTCACCGTGACGGTTCCCCAGACGTCGTAGCGGTTGTCTCCTTCCGCCTTGCTCTCGCGGAGCACGAGAGCCCCGCCGACGAGGCCGAAGGCGACGAAGACCAGGTTGACGAAGAGGCACCAGCGCCGTCGTCAGGACAGTTCGACACCGAGGGGGTCGGGCCTCACCTTCCGACGTCGGCAGGAGAGGATGGCAAACTGGCGGCCGACGCTGTCGCACCCGCTCGTGCGGCCGCGTCGACACCCTCCGGGCCGCCTCAGCACCCGCCGTCCCTAGCCGCTCACTCGGACCGAGGGAGCGGCGGAATCGATCACGACATGGAATCGAACCCACCCAGCGGTGAGGAGGTCCTGCCCTCTCCTCGGACGTCTCCTCGCGCGACGCGACCCAACAACCGGACTCGGATCCTCGACGCCACGGTACGCGCCGCGGCGCGGGAAGGATCTGTCCGCGTCACGCTCGAAGCGACTGCCGAAGAGGCTGGGCTGACACGCGGCGGAATGATGTACCACTTCCGCGATCGAGCCGATCTCGCCCATGCTCTCCAGGAGCACGTCGCGGCCGGCTGGGAAGCCCAGCTGATCGACGTCGCGGGGAAGACGGCGGACGAGGCCACCTTGACGGAGCGCGTGAGTGCCTACGTCACCGTCGCCCTGACGCCGTCGACGCACATGCAGATCGGACTCCTCCAGGCCACGGGCAGCGACACCGCTCTCCGAGCGCCGGTAGCGGAGGTGCGCCGAAGGTGGACGCCCTCCGCAGAGGAGACCGCGACCGATCCGATCGCTCTCCGCCAGTTCATCGCCTGTCTTGCCGCTGACGGCCTGTGGTCACACCACTCCCTCGGAGGCGATCGGATACCGGACGACACTCGAGCCGCGGTGATCTCCGAGATCATCCAGCTCTCCAGCACGGGGTGATGCACGAAGGGCACTTTCCGGCGCGAGGCGGATCCCGGTCGGAGGAGCTCGACCGGGACCGAGACTCTTCCTTCTGCGGTCGAGGATCAGGACAGGCCTGTCCCCGGACCCGGCTCCTGGGTCGAGGCGAGCCCCAGGCCGGCCTCGCACTGCTGAGGATGCAGCAGGGACGGCCTCCTCGAGGAGCGCCGCCATCGCGTCGCGCCACGGCAGCACGGTCGCGAACGCGGCGCCCAGGATGGTCGGCGACGCCTCGTGCTGCCCCGGAGCGCTCAGGACGCAGCCGGAGGCGACGTCCATGTCGAAGTCGCGCCACGTGGAGCGTCACCGACACGACCGGTCCGACGACGGCCGACCAGGAGACGTCCCGCGTGCGCCCGCACAGGCACTCCGCTCGTCAGCGGGACAGCAGCGCGACGTGGATCTCCTCGGCGAGGAGGTCCAGCGCTCTCGCGTGGGACGCCAGGAAGGCCCGGCCGTCGCGCGTGATCGAGAAGCGCTCGATGCGCTGCAGTGCGGTCCTCCTGCCTCTCTCCAGGAGCACCAGGCCCCGGCGGGAGAGCCGGAGGAGCCGCTTGCGCACCTCGAGGACCTCGACACGGTCGCCGGAGCGGAGGTCGAGGACTGCTCGCAGGCGGGTCTCGTCGCGGTTCTCTCCGGTCGCGAGCGCGATCAGGATGAAGACGTCGATGCTGCAGTCGAGCCCGCAGGCTCCGCAGCGGTTCGTGCACCGCGCAGAGCGTGCCAGGGACACGAGGAATCGATCGAGGCGCATCACGGGTATCTCCTGGGGAACGGCGGTCTCCTGCTGCAACGAGAGGAACGGGCCGGACCGGTCACGGTCGGCCCGCATCCGGGAGTCCGCTCAGGAGAGGTTCGCACATCAGCGATCGGTCCGGACAGCAGGATACGGCCCGATCGCCGCCCCGGTCCGCAGCCGGTGGTGATGCCGCCGCGGCGGGATCGTCGGGCGATCAGGGTCGAGGACCCGTCCGTACGGCGCAGGGGGGCTCAGGAGAGAGGGAGGGCGTTGCCGTTGATCAGCAGGAGGTCGTGTCCTCCGACGGCAGCTGCGCTCCCGGCCGCTCCGTCGTCCTTCTCCTCGGTGAGGGGGTGCGACTGCACGACCTTCGTCAGCACGAGCCCGGTGGTCGGGACGGTCCTGGTTCTCACTCTGTGGTGCATCTCGTCGGTCGTCCTCCAGAGGTGGCGGCGCTGCAGGTCGGGCGCAGTGCCGGTCGGGGCGGGACAGCGGAGGAGCGGGCGATCGTGGCGCCCGCTCCCCCGCCTTCTCAACGGCAGCTGCGCGCCGGGTAGTCGACGCTCGTCTGCGTGCTGACCGTCTTCCCGTCGACGACGGCCTTTCCTGTCGCGGCCACCGACCCCGCGGGGATCGAGACCGCTCGGGTGGTGACGGCGCTCGACGCGGACGATCCCGGAGCGACTCCGGTCACGGTCTTCGAGCCGAAGGCGGTGACCGTCGTGATGTCCATGATCGAGCGGCTGTCGTTCTTGACCACAGTGGTCAGGACGACCTTCCCGCTGACGCAGCGGGTCGACGCCGTGGCGGTCACGGTCAGGGGCGACGTGACGGTGACCTTGGCGGTCACAGTCCGGTTCGCGGGTGCGACCTCCTCCGTCGGCGTCAGGTCGAAGACCGGCCGGCCGTCGGCGGCGTAGTGGATGCGGGCGAGACGGGTGTCGCGGCCGTCACCCCCGACTCCGTTGCCCCAGGTGTGGTAGACGTACACGTCGTTGCCGTCCTCGTCCTGGGTGACGGCTCCGTGGCCGGGACCCTGCTCGTAGGTGCGGTAGTCGAGGACGCCGTTGGGCATGGGGACGCTCTGCAGGAGCGGGGCGTCGTACTTGGTCCAGCTCGCGATGTCGGTCAAGTCACTGCCCTCCTTCGCCCAGGCGCCGCCCACGATGTACTTCGGGCTGACGCCGCTGCTGGAGTAGACGAGCGTGATCCTCCCGTCGCGCTGGATCGCGAACGCTCCCTCGGACAGGTGGTCCTCGAACGTCAGCGAGGGCACGATGATCGGGGTCGGCTCGCCGATGACGCGGGTGGGGTTCGCGGGATCGACCTTGGCGATCCAGGTCGCCGGGTCGCTCACTCCGTTGTCGACGTAGCGCTGGGACCAGGCGTAGTACGCAGTTCCACCGGACTCGAAGTAGGTCATGTCGAGGCTGATGTTGCGTCCCGTGCCGGGGCGTCCGAGGGCGCTCCCGTCGCTCTTCACGACGGCGCGCGGCGCGCTCCAGTCGGAGGGGTTCGCGGGGTCTCCGCCGTCGCGCAGCTGCATGATGTGCGCCTGCACCGTGAACCACTGACCGTTCTGGTTCGACTGGTCGTTGTCCGGGTTGAAGCACGGGGCGAACAGGATGGAGAGCTTGCCGCCGATCTCGTGGATCTCGGGGGCCCAGTAGCAGCCCGCGATCACCTTGCCCTCGGCGGTGCGGTCCATCCGCGTGGTGCGGTTGAGGAGGTCCACCTCACGGGCCCGTCCGCCGTTGTCGTCGCTGAGCTGGTCGATGCTGTCGGCGACCCGGATCGGCAGGTGCTGCGAGGCGACGTTGTTGTTGTTCGTGTCGTCCGTGGCGGTGAAGAGGTACTGCGTCTTCCCGTTGCGCTCGTAGCGGTAGATCGTCGGATCCGCGCGGTTGTAGGCGAACGGCTCGTTGTACTGCCGCTGGCGGACGGTCCCGGAGAGGTCGTACGTTCCCGGGCCCTTCGCGGCGAGGTCGGCGAGCTGCTGCTGGTTCCAGTCGATGCCGAGGCTGCCGGTCGAGCCGTCGTTGTATGAGAGCTGCGCCTTCACTCCGGACAGGGCGGAGGTGTCGCCCTGATCGATCGTCTGCGGTGCGACCGAGGATCCGGTGTTGACCGTGCGGCCGAACTTCTTCACGAGCGAGTCGGCGACGGAGCCGGAGACGGTCAGCGCGCCGCCCGGCAGAGCGTCGGCGACGCGGCCCGGGACTCCGGAGAGGTCGGGAGCGGCGACGGTGGCGGGGCTTCCACCGAGGACCGCACCGCGGTTCCCGTCGGTCACGACGACGCTGCGACGGCCGCCGTCCTTCGGCCAGAACGCCTGCGCGCGGAGCTCGGTGCGGGCGAGGTCCGTGACGGTCGTGTACTTCGCCGCCCCGGAGGAGTCCGTCCAGGAGACGAGGTAGCGGTTCTGGTCCGTGTCGTAGACGGCCTTCGGCGCGACGACGCCGCCGGTGGTGCCGAGGTCGATGAGGCCGAGCTCGGTGAAGTCGGACGCGGTGGCGTCCGTGGCCTTGAAGATCAGAGCGCTCGAGTCCCCGGTGCCGTCGGACGCGCCCGACTGCAGGACGCGCGTGGCGATCACGCCGACGGTGCCGTCGGCGAAGGTGAACAGCGAGGGGTTCGCGAGGCCGCGGTTGTCGGCCTTGTCGGTTCCGAGGAAGACCCCGTCGGCGAAGAGGACTCCCGAGTTGCCCGAGAGCGGTGCTGCGTCGGCGACGGACGAGCCGAGTGCCAGGTGGAGGCCGCGGGCGATCGTGTCCTGGTTCGCCTTGTCCTCGCCGGTCGGCGTCCGGGTGTACGACACCACGGTCTTCGCCGTGGAGGCGCTGAGGACGGTGGTGCGGAAGGTCTTCGTCAGCGTGGTGGCGCCGACCTTCACGGAGGCGGTGAGCGCGAGTGCCCGGTCGGTCGCCGAGTCGTTCACGAGGCGGCTGCCGGACAGGCCGGCACCGTCCGCGCTCCACGACACGGTGTAGCCGGCGACCGTGGGAAGAGCGGTTCCGGAGGCGACGGTCGGCGGGACGACGAGGGCGGTGCGCAGGCGCGCCGTGGCGTCGGCCTCGGTGTCGGCGGCGACGGTGACGGTTCGCGCGGTGCCGGTGGCGGCGGATCCGGCGAACGTCGCGGTCGGGGTCAGGGTCACGGTGGCGTTCGCCGAGCCGGGTGCCGGGCGGCGCACGGAGCCGTCGGTGCCGATCACCGCGGGGTCGCTGCTCGCCCAGGTGAGGACGGAGCCGCCCGCGCCGCGGGTCGGGAGGGAGAGGTCGCTGGTGACGGGTCCGGTCACGGCGATGGTCGCCGCGGCGGCGTCCGATGCAGCGATCGCGGCAGCGGCCGGAGCCGCGTCCTCGCGCACCTGGTCCTGGGTCAGTGCGGAGGAGTAGACGTGCACGTCGTCCATCGCCCCGGCGAAGAGAGGGTCGGGGCCGTAGAACGACTTGCCGAGGAGGCCGGAGAAGGCGGAGGTGCCGACAGTCGCCGCTCCGGTCGCGGAGGTCGGGGTGGTCTGGGCGAGCCGGCCGTCGACGTAGGTCGAGACGCTGACGCCGCTGCGCAGGACCACGGCGACGTGGCTCCAGCGGCCGGTGGCGGCGGGACCGGAGTCGGCCGCGCGCTGCTCCGAGCCGTTCTTCACGGCACCGATCAGGCTGCTTCCGCACTGGGGCGTGGTGAAGAGGTACCGCTCGGTCGACTGCCCGAGCGCGTACGCCCAGCTGCAGTTCTGGTTCCCCTCCCAGCGCAGCCAGGCCGACATGGTCACGTCGGTGGTGGCCGCCGTGGTCAGTCCCGGCGCGATCTCGGCGTAGGCGGCGGAGCTCCCTGCGGCGCCGCCGGGGAGGCGGAGTGCGCGGTCGGTGCCGCCGCGCGGACCGGCGACGGTCGTCGCTCCGGTCCCGCGCACGGTGGCGGAGCGGCCGGCAGCGGAGTCGGTCAGGGTCGTGCCCGCGCCCACGGCGGAGCCGACGGCGGCGGACGAGGAGAAGTCGTAGGAGAGGACCGGGCTGGGCACCGCGGCCTGTGCGGGTGCCGCGCCGAGCGCAGCCCCTCCCGCTGTCAGGCTCGCGGCGACCAGGAGTGCCGTCGTGCGTCGGAACCGCATTGTTCGTCTACTTCCGTGGGAGAGGTGGATGCGGGGAGCACGGACCCAGGGTCCATGCTCCCCTGCTCCGGTGGCCGGAGGCCCCGGAACGGAGGAGGTCAGGGGAGGGGCGGCTGGACGCCGCCCCTCCCCTGTCACCGGCCTAGCGGCAGGTGAGCGCCGAGTACGGCGCGGTGGCCGTCCTGGTGCCGTTCGCGTCCTTCGAGGCGACGCTCACCTCGCCCGCGGTGACCGAGGTCGCCCGGGTGGTGAAGGCGGCGGACACGGACTTGCCGGGAGCGACCCCGGCGAAGGTCCTGCTCCCCCACTGCGAGCCGACGGTCATCTCGACCGTGGAGCCGCTCGTGTTGGTGCCGGTCGCGGTGACCGTCACCTTGCCGGCGACGCAGCGGCTCGCGGCCGAGGCCGTCAGCGACGGTCCGGGAGGAGCCGTGGCGGTGATGGTGGCGATGGCCGGCGTCGCTGCCGAGTTGGCGAGCTGTCCGCGCACCTGCACGGTGTCGCCCGCCTTCTTCAGCGAGCTGAGATCGGCGGTCGCCCACGTCACGGCGACCGTCTCACGGTGGCCGTCCTTGAACGTCGCGCCCACCGTGGCGGGCAGGTCGACGGTGGTCGATCCGGCCTGAACGGTCCGCGCCACGGCGTCGATCGAGGTCACCAGGAGCGACGGGTTCCACTTCGCGGCGAGCCCGTCGCGCTCCTTCGCAGTGATGGAGACGACGGATCCGTGGCGGGGCGACGTCGGCAGCGAGAAGCTGCTGGGGATCGTCCACTGGATGTCGCCCTCGAGCGAGTTCGTGCCGAGCGGGATGTAGCCGCGTCCGCCGTAGTTGTCGGTCCAGAGGAAGTACTTGTACCCCGCCCGGTCGCCCTCGTTGGTCTTGAAGATCTCGGGACCCTCGACCTCCGGCGTTCCGGCGGTGCGGCCGATGCAGGTGTCGATGAGGCTCCACGCTCCGGAGGCGGTGGTGGCGCGGAGGTTCGTCGACTTCTGTCCGATGATGTCGGGCGAGAGGCAGCCGCTGGTCTGGGTCGCCTTCGTGAAGCGGTAGTAGGTGTCGCCGTCCTTGAGCATCGTGGCGTCGATCAGTCCGTTGCTCTTGTTGAGCGAGGGGACGTCAGCGGCCTTGAACCAGACCTCGGGGGTGGTGAAGTCGCGGAAGTCGCGCGTGGTGGACGTGAGGATCTGCGGTCCGTTGCCGTCCTCGACGTTGCGCGTGCTGTCGGTGAAGAGGGCCGAGGTCCAGTAGACGACGTAGGCGTCGATGGTGGGGTCGTAGGTGGCCTCCGGTGCCCAGGTCATGCCCGCGTTGGGCAGGTTGACCTCGACGTGGCGCTGCTGGCCCCAGTTGACGAGGTCCGTGGACTCCCAGATCTCGAGGTAGCGGCTGCCGCGGTTGGTCGATCCGCCGAAGCCGGTGGTGCCGACGGAGAGGTCGGTGGCCATCAGGAAGAAGCGGTCGCCCTCCTTCGAGCGGAAGACGAACGGGTCGCGCAGGCCCTTCGTACCCAGGGTCGAGGTGAGGATCGGCTGCGCGTCGTTCAGTGTCTTCCACGTGAGCGAGTCGTTGCCGTCGGAGGTCGCGAAGCGGATCTTCTCGCCCTCGATGCTGTCGCCGGTGAAGTACGCGAACAGGTACGCGTCGAGGTCGCTCGCGGCGACGGGGGCCGCGGCCGGAACGGTGCGCGTGAGCGTCCGCACGAGGGGCGTGGTGCCGGGCACCGTGACCGTCGCGGTGAGGGTGACGGTCGTGTCGGTGGACGGACGCGTGAGCGAGCCCTTGGCGACGACGTTCGGCGCGGTGCCCTTGTCGGCGGAGGTGATGACGGCCTCGTTCGACGAGGTCCAGCTGACCACGGCGCTGGAGCTGTTCGCGCGCGCGGCGGTGGCGGCGACGTCGGCTCCGGTCGAGGGCAGGTTCAGGCTGCCGCGCACCGGTCCGGCGAGAGCGGGATCGTTGCTGATGCCGTCGGCTACGGCCCGGGCGAGCTCGGCCTCGGCGCTGTCACCGGCGGCGTACGCCGGGACGAACACGGTGGTGGCACGGCCGACGACGGTGATGCCGCCGTGGACGGCGGTCGGGGTCAGCGTGACGGTGGCGTCCGGGCTGCCCGCGGCGGGCCGGGTGACGACGCCGCTGGTGCTGACGACGCCGGGGGCGCTCGACGTCCAGGTGATCGTGGAGCCGTTGGCGCCGGTCGTGGGGAGGGCGAGGTTCGAGGTCACGTTCGAGGTGTCGCCGAGCGAGACGGCGGCGTCCTGGTTCGCGAGAACCGAGTGCACGGATGCGGCGCTCTGCTGCACCTGGCCGGCGGTGAGCGCGGAGGTCCAGACCTGCATGTCGTCGATGGCACCGGCCCAGTAGGCGTCCGCGCCGTAGAACGATTTGCCGAGGAAGCCGGAGAACGTGGACGTGCCGATCGCGGACGCGGCGGTGAAGGTCGTGCTGCCCTGGCCGACGAGAGCTCCGTCGAAGTAGGTCGAGACCGACTGGCCGCCCTTGACGACGACCGCCATGTGCACCCAGCGGTTCGCGGCGACCGGAGTGTTGCCTGCGGCCCGCACCTCGGAGCCGCTCTTGATCGCGCCGAAGCCGGCCGGTCCGCACTTCGTGGTGGAGAGGACGTGGGAGTCGACGCTGGAGCCGAGCGTGAAGGGCCAGGTGCAGTCCGGAGCACCGCTCCAGCGCAGCCAGGCGGACATCGTGACGTCCTGCGTGCCGGCGGGGATCAGGCCCGGGGCGATCCGGACGTGCGGCGCGGCCGACGTGCTCGATCCGCCCGGGAGCGAGAGAGCGCGGTCGGTGGAGGCGCCGGAGGGACCCGCGACGCTGGTCGCGCCGGAGTTGATCAGGGTGCCGGGGTGGTTGCCCGGAGCGGAGTCGGCGACGACGGCTCCATTGGCGAGCGTCGCGCCGATGCCGTCGAACGAGTACTGCAGCGCGGGAGCGGGGACGGTCTCTGCGGCGCCGGCGGCGCCGATCGGTCCGAGTACGCCGCCGAGGCAGGCGATGGCGAGCGTCAGCGCGGCGCCCGCTCGGGGGAGGCGTGAGCGCCGGGTGCGCTCCTGCCGGGGGGTTCGTGACATGGGGGGTCCTTCAGGTGAGGGGTCGGAGGGGGAGGACGGAGCCCGCGCGATCGGCCGGCGGAGTGGTGAGTCCGGCGTCCGTCTGGCGGGGAGGGAATCGCCGGAAGGCGGCCCGGGACGCGGGCCTGGCGACCCGTGATCGGGAGGCGGAGGTCGACGTGGGTGCGAGGACGAGACGTCGCGCGCTGCGGGCGCCGACCGCGGTCACCGCGTGGAAGGTGTCGGCCGGGCCGACAGTCATCGGGGCCGGGCGTGGGCCTGCGGCGGGAGGGTGCGGCGGGAGGGTGGTGCTGTCGTCATCATCGACGTTCCTCTCAGGTTCGCCTTCGAACCGGTCGGAGTGGGACGCGAGGCGCGAGGACGCGCTTGCCCACTTCAGGTGACACCGTACCGACTTTTGTTAACGGTAACAATGGCGGATTCCCGGGCGATGCCGCAGCGACGGCGGGTGTGAGCGCTCTCTCCCTGCGAGCACGGGGATCCGCGTGGACGGATCACCCTCGCCCGGCGGGGCTCGGATCGGATCCGCTCGAGACCGGCACTTGACACCGGCTCCGCGACCGGTCGATGGTTGTCCACGTCAACATGCAGGTCGTGATCAGCTTCCCATCCCACTCGGAGCGTCGGCGCTGACGCGTCCCGCGGCGGGACGACCGGATCACCATCCCGGTCGCTCCGGCGCATCCTCTGCCGTGCTCCGACCCCTTCGGACACGGCTCCTTCCTGCGACCCTCACCCGCGTCCCTTCGGGGACGCCGGATGTCTGTGAAAGGCACCCATGTCCCGGACAACGAAGTCCCACCCCTCCAAGCGCCTGATCGGCGGCCTGATCGCGGCCGTCGTCGGCATCACGACCTTCGGCATCAGCTCGCCCGCCTCTGCAGCCACCGCCCCGGTCGGCCTCGGATCGGCGCAGGAGATCCGCAACCAGCACAGCAGCATGTGTCTCGACGACTTCGACTTCGGCACTCAGCCCGGAGCCGAGGTGCGGCAGTGGAGCTGCACCGAGGGGAGCAACCAGCGCTGGCAGGTCACCGACCTCGGCACAGGCTACGCCGAGATCAAGAACACCTTCAGCAACCTCTGCCTCGACAACTTCGACTTCGGCACCACCCCGGGCTCGGAGGTGCGGCAGTGGAGCTGCAACGGCAGCACCGCCCAGCAGTGGCGGATCACCTCCGTCGGCGGAGGCTACGCCGAGATCGCCAATCGGCACAGCGACCTCTGCCTCGACAACAAGGACTTCCGCCAGCTCGACGGCTCCCCCATTCAGCAGTGGACCTGCACCGGCTCCAAGGCCCAGCGCTGGGCACTGACCGATCCGACCGTGCAGAAGATCACCTGGACGCTGAACCGCGTCGCGAGCCCGACCGCGGACGAGGCCGACGCCTACGCCCGCATCACCGACGCGATGGACCGCGCCGTGGCGCGCTACAACCGCCTCAGCAACATCTCCCGCTCCCTGACCGTCTCGTACAGCCCCGGAACCCCGACGGCCGATGCGAACATCTACGGCCAGATCCGCTTCGGCAAGGAGCGCGTCTACATGGTGGAGGGCACCGCCATGCACGAGATCTCGCACACCGTGGGCTTGGGCACGTCGACCACCTTCAACACGAACTGCGAGAACAGCAGCTGGGACTCGGCCCTGGCACTGCTGCGCACCTGGGACGGACCGGACGCGACAATCCAGTGCACCCCGGGTCACATCTTGAACTACGGCCTCAACTACAACAGCGAGTTCAGCCAGCTGAACCTCGAGCGCCACGTGAAGCTGGTGCAGTCCATGCTCAGTGACGGCATGTAGCCGTCACTCGAGGCACGCCCGAACGAGCATCCTCGCCGCCCCTCGCGGGCGGCCGGCGCCGGCGGGGCGGGGAACCAGAGCCCTCCCCCCCCCGCCGGCGCCGCATGCCCCGATGTCTCCCTCCGGAGGCGCGGGGCAGCGGAGCGCTCGGGAGTCGAGGAGGGCCCCTCGACCGGGTGGTCGCAGCCGACGTGCCGGACGCCGCACCCTGGGGAGGGGGCGTCCGGCACGTCCCCCTCGTGTCCGCGCCGTCCGGTCCGCCGGACCCCCCGGAGGCGCATGACGGGCGGCGTCTGCGGGCGCTAGCGGTTCTGCTCGACGGTGCTCGGCGCGGTCCGGTGCGTCTCCGGCGCCTCCGTGCGGACGGGCTCCGCCTCCCCGCTCGCCGCGGCCTCCCGCAGGTACTGCGCCGACATGACGCGGTAGGAGCGGGTGAGCATCGCCGCGCCGGCCGCGATGATCATGACGACTCCGCCGACCAGGAACACCAGCGCGATCCCCCGGCCGATGCCGTCGCCGAGCAGCCCGCCGAACGCCGAGCGCCCGGCCGGCGACTCCATGTACGGGATGAGCGCGAACTCGGCGATCGGGGCGATGAGGAACGACGTGATCGGAGCGGCGGCCGACTCGAACGCCGCCGCGAAGCCGAAGACGCGCCCCTGGGTCTCGAAGGGGACGACCTTCTGGATCACCGTCTGCTCGGCGGCCTCGACCGCCGGGATCAGGGTCATGTAGATCCAGATGCCGCCGGCGTAGAGCCACCACCAGTCGCGGAGGGTGAAGACCGCGCCGATCAGGCCCATCGCCATCACGAGCAGCAGCATCGTCCGGATCGGGTTCCTCCCGAGACCGAACCTCGCGACGAGCAGACCGCCGATGACGAAACCGGTCGCCGTCACTCCGAGCACCACGCCCCACAGCTCGACCGGGAACAGCTCGAGGCCGTACGGGTCCATCAGCGCCATGTAGACGCCGCCGATCAGGTTGTTGAACGTCGAGAAGACGATGAGCGCGAACAGCCCGGTCGCCGCCCGCACCGCGGTGATGCTGCCGCGGAGATCGATCAGCGGCGCCCTCTCCCCCGTCGGTGCGGGCCGGTCCTCCGGGATGCGCAGGAAGAGGAGGTGCAGGAGCGCGGCGGCGGAGAGGCCGATCGCGATCACCAGCGTCCACCCCATGCCGAGCAGGCCGATGGCGAGCCCGCTGAAGACGCTCGTCACCACGAAGGCGAGGCCCTGGACCGTGCCGACGAGGCCGTTCGCGCGGGCGTGCCCCTCCACCGGGACCAGCAGGGTCACCGTCGTGGACAGGGCGATGTTGCGCATGTTCTCGATGACGGCGCCGAAGAGGATCGTGCCCGAGAACACCCAGAACCACGGGGCGCGGAAGTCCAGGAGCGCCGCCTCGGGCAGCGCGAGGAAGAGACCGCCTGCGACGCCGAAGGACACCAGCGTGACCGCGCCGGCGAACACCATGACGCGGAACTTGCGGTGCCGGTCCACGATCGTGCCGAAGGCCATCGCGAAGACCGCGACGAGCAGCATGTAGGCGCCGCCGATGATCCCGGTCGCCAGGACGGAGCGCGTCTCGAGGTACACCCAGAACGTGAGCGCGAACCAGAGGAAGCTCGTCGTCACGTTCGCGACGGCGGTGTTGAGGAGGATCTGGTGGAAGTCGCGGAGCCTCGTCGAGGTGTCGGCGTCGGCTCCGGGCACGGGGGCGGTCGAGGACACGGCTTCCCTCCGCTCGCGACGGCGCCGTCGGTCCCGCGGCGGGAGTCGAGGGTCGTCGCAGCCACTGTAGGACCGCGCCGTCGGCGAGTCGAGAGGTGCCGGGCGTCCGGCGGGGATGCGCTGCCGCCTCCCGCGCGGACGCGGGCGCCGGCCTCCGGGCTGCATCGTCCGCTCCTCCTCGACGGATGCTCCGCGGCTTCACCGTGGACCGGCGCGGCGCCGGCGGGTCAGCGGTGACGATCAGGACGGCGAGCGCCGCGCACAGCACGACGCCGGCCCCTCGGAAGGGAGCCGGCGTCGTGCCCTCGCGGTTCCTGCTACTCGAGCAGCTTGCCCGCGGTGGCGACCTCGCCGCTGATCAGCGCCTGGATCTCCTCCGGCACCGCGGGGATCTCCTCGCGGGTGATCCCCGTGGAGGGCGACCAGACGAGGTTCACCTGGAGTGCCGGGTCGATGTCCGGGTAGTCGCTGCGGTTGTGGCAGCCGCGGCTCTCCCGGCGCTCGAGGGCGGCCTCGAGGGTGGCCCGCGCGGCCATCGCGGCCGACTTGAGGTCGAAGGCGTGGGCGAGGTCCTGGAAGCCGGCGATGTCCGGGTGCACGCCGATGTCGGCGATGCGCGCCTCGATCGCGTCCAGCTCGGCGAGCCCGGCGAGCAGGCCCTCCTCGTCGCGGACGACTCCGGCGTGCTCGGTCATCGTGTTGCGGATCGCGCGCTGCAGGGCGCGGACGTTCTCGGTGCCGTCGGCCGCGAGCAGGCCGGCGATCTCGTCGCGGGCGACCTGGACGGACGCGGCCGAGCGCGTCTGGGCGGTCAGTGAGGCGGAGTACTCCGCCGCCGCCTGCCCGACGATGCGGCCGAACACCAGCAGCTCGATCAGCGAGTTGCCGCCGAGGCGGTTGGCGCCGTGCAGTCCACTGGAGGCCTCTCCGATCGCGTAGAGCCCGGGGACGTCGGTGCTGTGGTCGTCCGAGCGCACCCAGACCCCGCCCATCGAGTAGTGCGCCGTGGGCGCGATCTCGATCGGGTCCTTCGTGATGTCGAGCATCTGCAGCTCGAGCATCGTCTGGTACACCCGCGGCAGCCGGGTCATGATCGTCTCGCGCGGCAGGTGCGAGACGTCGAGCCAGACCCCGCCGTTCGGCGTGCCGCGACCCTCCTTGATCTCGGTGTAGCAGGCGAGGGCGACGCGGTCGCGGGTCGAGAGCTCGAGGCGCTCGGCGTCGTACTTGCCCATGAAGCGCTCGCCGAGGCCGTTGCGGAGGATGCCGCCCTCGCCGCGCGCGGCCTCGGAGATCAGCGTGCCCGCCGCGTTCTCGGGCTCGATGATGCCCGACGGGTGGAACTGGACGAGCTCGGGGTCGCGCAGGCGGCCGCCGGCCTCGACGGCCAGGCGGAACGAGTCGCCCGTGTTCTCGTCGCGGCGGGAGGAGGTGCGGCGCCAGATGCGGTTGTGCCCGCCCGCGGCGAGGATCACCGCATCCGCGTGGATCAGGTAGCGGGTGCCGTCGACGAGGTCGAAGCCGTAGGCGCCGAACACTGCTCCGTCCTCGTTGACGAGGATGCGCGTGACGTACACGGTGTCCAGGATCGGGATCTCGAGCTGGGCGGCCCGGTTGACGAGCGTGCGCTGGATCTCGAGGCCGGTGTAGTCGCCCGCGAAGGCGGTCCGGCGGTAGGTGTGCGCGCCGAAGAAGCGCTGCGAGATGCGGCCGTCGTCCTCGCGGGCGAACGGCATGCCGTAGCGCTCGAGGTCCTGGATGCCGCGGGCGGCGTTGGAGGTGACGATCTCGACCGTGTGCGGGTTGGCGAGCTGGTAGGACTCGGTGATGGTGTCGGCCGCGTGCTGCTGCCAGCTGTCGTCGGGGTCCATCGTGGCGAGGGCGGCGTTGATGCCGCCGGCGGCGAGGGAGGTGTGCGCGTCCGACTTCGAGCGCTTGCCGAGCGCGAGGACGTCGACGCCCGCCTCGGCGAGCTCGATCGCGGCGCGCAGGCCCGATCCGCCGGTGCCGATGACGAGGACGGAGGTGGAGATCCGGCGCTCCGGTGCGGTGGTCTCTGAAGTGGTCATGCCTCCACGCTAGGCACGGCACTTCGATTACTCCAATGCATAATGCTGGGCACGGCCATGCGCATAGGGTATGCATGTGGATCTCGAGCAGCTCACCGGATTCGTCGAGGTCGCCCGCCTCGGCAGCTTCACCCGCGCCGCCGAGGAGCTGCACCTCGCGCAGCCCTCCCTGAGCCGCCGGATCGCCGCGCTGGAGCAGGACCTCGGCTCCGAGCTCTTCCACCGGGCGCGCTCCGGCAGCACCCTCACACCGGCCGGCGAGCTGCTGCTGCCGCTCGCCCGGCGCATGCTCGCCGACGCCGGATCGGTGCGCCGCGAGCTGGCCGAGCTGGCCGGGCTCGAGCGCGGCCGGGTGCGGTTCGGCGCGACGCCGACGCTCTGCATCAGCCTCGTCGCGGAGGTGCTGCACGCCTTCCACTCCGTGCATCCCGCCGTGGAGCTGCACCTCGCCGAGGACGGGTCGCGGAGCCTCTTCGACCGGCTGGCCCGGGGCGAGCTCGACCTGGCGCTGGTGACGACCTCGACCGCGGCCGCTCCCGGCGCCTTCACGGTGACCCCGCTGCTCGTCGAGGAGCTCGTCGTGGTCTCCTCCGCCGCAGAGCCTCCCCTCGCCGCGACCGGCGCGCTCGACCTGGCGGCGGTCGCCCGCCTCCCGCAGATCGTCTTCAACTCCAGCTACGACCTGCGCCGCACTACCGACGCCGCGTTCGCCGCCGCGGGCCTGGAGCCGGACGTGGTGCTGGAGGGCGCCGAGATGGACGCGGTTCTGCGCTTCGCCGAGCGGGGCCTCGGCGTCGCGGTCGTCCCGGCGATGGTGCTGCAGGGGCGCCCGGGGCTGCGCTCGATCCGCATCGAGGAGCCGACGCTCGAGAAGCCCACGCTGACCCGGACGATCAGCCTCGCGCGCCCGGCGGACCTCGCGCCGACCGCCGCGGCGCGGGTCATGCAGCGCACCATCGCGGCGACCGCCCGCGCCTTCGCCGCCCAGGCCGGCGGAACGATGCGCCTGGCCGACGCCCGCTGACCGAGCTGGGGTCTCGAGGCGCCGCTGCTCGACCAGCAGTACGGCGAACATGCTGATCGAGCAGCCCCGGAGGCGTATCGAGATCTCCCCCGCACGCGCAGGAGCGCCCCCGGCCCCGCAGGGCCGGGGGCGCTCCCCGGTGGTTCAGCCGTGCGCTACGAGCACGGGCGCGCCGCGTACGGAGCGCTCACCTCCGTCTCGACGGGGGCGCCGTTCATCGTGGCCGTGGCCTCGACGGTCACCGCACCGGCGGGCAGGTTCGCCTGACGGGTGGTGAAGGCGTGCGACACGGTCTTGCCGGGCGCCACCGAGGTGAACGACTTCGTGCCGGACGTCGACGTGAAGGTCACGCCGACGGGGACGTCGGAGCCGTTGCTCGCCTGGACGGTGACGATCGCCTTGCCCGCGATGCAGCGGGTCGCCGCGCTCGCCGTGATGTCGAGTGCCGGAGCCGCCTCGCCCTCGGTGAAGGCGAAGGTGTCGAGCTCGAACAGGTCGCCGGAGGGTCCGGAGTAGCTGAAGAACACGTCGTGCACTCCGGTCGCTCCGGTCAGCGCTGCGCTGACGTCGGTCCACTCACCGGTCGTCCCGTTCACCGCGACGGTGCCCGCGACGGGCCCGGTCTCGGAGTCGAGGCGGACGGTGACGGTGCCGCCGGCCTGCAGCGCCTTGGCCTTCGCGGTGAACGTCGCGGCTCCGGTGTCCCCGAAGTCGACGGCCGACAGCGCGGTCCAGTCGCCGTTGTCGAGGTCCTTCAGCACGAGGTTCTGGGTCGCGCCCGCGGCGGGGGTGCCGAGCGGCGCCGTCGCGATGCCCTTGCTCCAGCCGATGGTCTCGGCCGGGAAGGTGCGGTACGGATCGAAGTCCTTCACCTGGTCGACGCCCTTGTAGTCGCCGACCACCTGCTGCACCGTGCCGTCGGCGTTGAACTGCAGCTCCTGGATGTGCGGGCTGCGGTACCCCTGGGTGGTGTCGCCGTTGATCCGCTTGTTGAGCGTCGGCGCGTGGTAGGTGAAGTAGTACTTGCCGCCCAGCTCGAAGACCGACTGGTGGTTGTTGCCGCCGGTGCCGGCTCCGAAGAAGCGGCTCTGGTTCGGGAACATCACGCCGGCGTAGTTCTCCTTGGGCCAGGACATCGGGTCGTCCGAGATCATGTAGCCGATCTCGCCGCCGCCCGGGTAGCCGGGCTCGCGGGTCTGGTTGCCGCCGAAGTCGTTGCCGCCGAAGTGGGACGAGTACGAGAGGTAGTACTTGTCCTGGCGCTTGAACACCTGGGCCGCCTCGAACGCGACGGGCGCGTCCACGACGGCGGAAGTGCCCTGGGTCGAGATCATGTCGTCGCCGAGCTCGATCACGCGGATGTTCTTCGGGTTGTTGAAGCGCTCGGCCGCGGGGAGCGCGGTCGAGGCGGGTCCGCCTCCGAAGAACAGGTAGCCCTGGCCGTCGTCGTCGACGAGCGGTGCCGGGTCGAACTTCCACGCGACCGCCTCGGCGCCCGGGGTGGACGCGTTGATGAGCGTGGAGGTGCGCTGGCTGGTCCACGGACCCACCGGCGAGTCGCCGGTGATCACGTTGCTGGAGCCGCCGCCGTTGGCGTAGTAGAGGAAGTACTTGTCGACGCCGTTCACGGTCTTCTTCGCCATGCCGGGAGCCCACGAGTTGCCGGTGTAGGGCGCGACTCCGGTGGAGCCGGCGACCTGGATCTCGCCGTGGTCGGTCCAGTTGACGAGGTCGTCCGAGGAGATCACGGTGATCTGGTTGATCTTGCCGTAGTCGATGCCCGCCGAGACGCCCGTGGCGGGGTTCGGAGCGTAGCCCTGGGTGTCGTTCGTCATGTACATGTACACGCGGCCGTTCTCGACGAAGCCGAAGCCGTCGGCGCCGAACTTCCAGCCCATGAGCGGGTTGTGGTCGCCCGGGATCTTGCCCACGACCTCGATGGTGCGCGAGGCGGGCGCGGGCGGCGCCGCTCCGACCAGCGAGACGTCGTCGAGCTTGTAGTCCATGAGGTGCGTCTCGGGCGCGGCCGAGGGAGTCGCGGTCCACGGCGTCTCGAAGAAGAGGCGCGCGGTCGCGACGCTCTGCCCGGCGGGGATGGTGAACGATCCGTTGATCGTCGCCCACTGCCCCTTCGTGGCGGTGACGCTTGCGAGGTTCGTGTAGGTGCCTCCGCCGTAGTGCATGGTGGCGAAGAACTGCTTGGTCGCGGGGCTCGCGGCGTTCTCGTACTTGATCTGCGCCTTGACCTGGTAGGTCTGGCCGGCGACGACCTTGCCGCTGAGGTCCTGCATGGCGCCCGCGCCGGTGGTCGTGCGGCCGGTGACGAGCGCTGCGGCGGTGCCGGTGCGCGCATCCGTGGTCGTCGCGATGGTGCCGGCGTCGGCGGCGTTGCCGTTGTTGACGAACCAGCTGCTGATGCCGCTCTCGAAGCCGCCGTTGACGATGAGCTCCGCCTCAGCGGCGGACGAGGTCTGGGCGGCGAAGGGGGCCACCAGGAGCGCGGTCAGCGCGGCCGTGGCCAGCAGCCTCAGCCGCAACCGCCCCTTCGGAGCGGCTTCTCGTTGTGGTGATCTCACGGATCCTCCTTGATCGTGTCGTGCAGGAGATCGTCGGCGACGGGTGCCGCTGACGCGTTCGGGGGCGGGGGCGGCCGCGCGGGCCGCCCCCGGAGTGCTCAGCCGCAGGACGCGGCCGGGTGGGGCGCTCTCACCGTGGTCGTCACCGGCTCGCCGTCGAGGGTGGCGGTCGCGGTCACGACCACCTCGGCGGCGGGGACCGAGGCCGCCCGCGTGGTGAAGGCGTGGCTCGTCGTGGCGCCGGGTGCGAGCGCGGCGACCGTCTTCGTGCCGGAGGCGCTCTCCATCCGGAGGGCGACGGGCACGTCGTCGGCGTTGGTCGCCCGCACGGTCACGACGACCTTCCCCGCGATGCAGCGGGTCGCGGCGGCGGCGGTCACATCGAGCGACGCCTCCTTCAGCGTCCCGAGGCGGGCCAGCTGGTAGCTGAGCGCGCGCTCCGGGGCGTCGATCTGGTTCTGCGTTCCCGCGGTGCCGACCGCCTGCGCCTTCGCGAGGACCGACTGGAGGTCGGACCAGGCGTCGGCCGGGTAGTCGTCGGAGCGGAGCGTCGCCGCGTGAGCGACGGCCGCGTCGAGCTGCGAGCGGTCGAGCGCCTTCCCCTCCGAGGAGAGGGTGTCGCTCAGGAGGAACTCGTCGACGTCGACGTGGCCGCCGGCGGTCTTCGTCGCGTAGCTGAACAGCCCGAGGCGGTGGCCCATGAAGTGCGTGAGCTGACCGTCGAGGGTCTGCGGGCCGACGCGGCTGCCGAGCTTCGTCCAGCTCGTCCCGTCGAGGCTGTACGAGAAGGTCGTCCAGAGCTGTCCGGCCGGGGCCGAGAGCTCGAGGTCGGCCTTCAGGCGCACCTGCGAGGCGTCGCCGAGGGCGGCGGTGGTGCCGGGGAGGAAGGACTCCACGGCCGCCTGGTCGAACGTGGTCGCGAACGGCTGGCTGCGGTTCACGACGCCGACGGTGGTGACGCCGTCCACGCGCTTGACCGCGACGTAGGAGAAGCCGCGGTTGTAGGCCGCGAGGCCGGCGACGTCGCCGTCCTTCATCCCGGAGACGTCGAACGCCGCCTCCGCCGACTGCTTCGGAGCCACGATGCGCTGGGAGAGCGTGTTGCGCGCCTCCTCCAGGTACGTCATCTCGGGCGAGCCCGAGAGACGCGTGTGCGCGGCCGTTCCGCTGAGCACCTTCCCGTTGGTGAGGCGGAGCCAGCCCTCGCGCTCGGTCAGCGACCAGTAGCGGTTGTCGGGGGCGTGGTTCCACTGCCAGGGGAGGGCGAGGGTCGAGCCGTTCGGCTCGATCTCGGCGGCCGTCGGGCGCTCGAGGGTGGGAGCGGCGCCGACGAGCGAGACGTCGTCGAGCAGGTACTCGGTGCTCGAGGACGCCGGCTGCGGATTGCCCCACGGCGTCTCGACGGCGAACTTCACGCTGCCGACGTTCGCGGTCTCGGGCACCGTGTAGGTCCCCGTGATCGTCGTCCACTGCCCCTGCGTGACGGCGGCGGAGGCCATCGTCACGGGTCCCGCGCCGAAGTCGGCGCAGAGGTTGAAGCGGACCGACGCGGGGCCGGTCGTGTACTTCACCTTCGCGGACACGGTGTAGGTCACGCCGCGCTGCAGCTTGTTCGCCAGCACCTGGCTCGGGCCGGAGCCCTTGAGCGTGCGGGTGCCCACGCGGAGCGCGGCGGTGCCGGACGCCGGGTCGGTCGTGTCGGCCGACAGCGTCGCGCCGAACTGGCCTGCCCACGGCGCCGTCCCCGACTCCGCTCCCGGGTTCTGGAGCAGCTGCACGCCGAGCAGCGACGCGTCGTAGGCGGGCGCGGGCGGGATCGTCCACGACTCGTCCTGGTAGGCCTTCGCCGGGGCGTCGTTGTCGAAGTCGTCCGAGACGACGATGCTCTTCTGCCGCTCGAACAGCTCCTCCTCGGGGCTGAGGCGGATCGGCTTCGGGAAGCTCCCGCCCACCGGCACCGAGCCGTTCGTCCCGAACGTCGGCCAGCCGTCCTTCCACGTCGCCGGAATGAGCCCGGGGATGCGGCCGGTCGGGAAGCTGTCGCGGAAGAACATGCCGTGCCAGGCGGTCGAGCCGTCCTCCTTCGCGATCGGCACGAGGCTCCCCTGGGCGAACCCGCTGGAGTTCAGCACGCCCTTGCCCTCGTAGGGGTTGCTGCCGTCGGCGGTCGCGTAGCGGCCCAGCAGCTCGGACGAGCGGAACAGCGCCACCTGGCGGCCCTGGCCCGAGGGCCAGGTGATGATGACGATGTAGTACTGCCCGTCGATGTACTGCACCTGCGCGCCCTCGAACAGGCCGCCGAGGTAGCCGGCTCCCGGGTAGTCCGAGGTGCGGAGGATGTTCGGGTACTCGGCGACGACGGTCGTCAGGTCCTCGCTCAGCTTCACGGCGCTGGTGGATCCGGAGCCGTAGAAGATGTACGGCGTGCCGCCGTCCGCGTCGTCGAAGAAGAGCGACGGGTCGTGGAAGGCGCGGCCGAGTGCCGTGCGGGTCCAGGCTCCGTCCTCGATGTCGTCGGTCGAGTAGAGGTAGGAGCCGCCGAGGTTGTTGGTGTTGAAGACCGCGTAGTAGCGGCCGTCGTGGTACCGCAGCGACGAGGCCCACTGGCCGTTGCCGTAGGAGTTCTGCCCGTTGCGGAGCGAGAAGCGGTCGCCGATCTCGAGCCGGTCGAAGACGTAGTTGACGATCTCCCAGTTGACGAGGTCGTAGGACTTCATGATCGGGGCGCCCGGGCTGAGGTGCATCGTGGTGCTGATCATGTAGTAGATGTCGCGGCCCTCGTCGTTCTCGGACGCGGGCACGCGCTCGACGCTGACGTCGGGCACGTCGGCGTTCAGCAGCGGCACGGAGTAGGTGCCGTCGCCGCGGTCCGTCGACGTGTAGGAGGCCTTCGGCGACCACGCGCCGGCCGCGGTCGCCGGAGCCGCGCCGGAGGCGAGCAGGCCCGCCGCGAGGAGGGCGCCGATCGCCGTGGAGGCGACTGCGCGCATCGGGGTCATTCGAACAGCGACAGCGTCAGGACGGAGGAGTAGTCGCCGGGGGCGACGTCGGCCTCGGTCTTCAGGGTGAGGCCCGCGGACACGGTCCAGGACCCGTCCGTCGCGGTCTCCTGCGAGTCGAGCGACAGCGCGAGCAGCTCCTGGTCGAACAGGCCCACGGCGTCGGCGCCCTCGTCGAGGATCGTGTCGACCGGGTCGCCCTCGGACACGAGGCCCGACTCGCCGCCGTCCACGAGGACCGGCGTCCAGCCGAGGTGGTCGGAGGAGATGTCCTCCTGGTCCGCGTCGCCGGTGAAGGCGCTCGCCGAGCCGAGGACGTACCAGCCGGCTCCGGCCGGGATCTCGTCGACGGTCCGGGTGTCCGTCACGGTCACGTCGGGCAGCTGCCCCGTGAAGGCGCGCACGGTCGGGGTGGAGCCCTCCTCGGCGAGCGTGGCGGAGGTGCCGTCGATCGACATCGAGAGGGCGCCGGGCTGCTCCAGCTCCTCGATGCTGACGTTCACGTCGACGTCGTCGGAGCCGTACTCGGTGTCGGCGGCCGCGGCCGCGGCGGCGACGCCGGACAGGAGCAGGCAGCCGGCGAGAGCGGCGCCCGAGCGGACGAGCCAGAGGGGTCGGGGGGTGCGTCGCGTGGACATGGTGTTCCTCACTCGATCGGCATCGTCGCCGATCAGGTCGAGCGCCGGACGGCGCGGAGTGGTGGCGCGGCCCGAGGCCGCGAGAGGACGGAGCGCGGCGCAGCCCGAGGGGCGTTCGGCCGCGCCTGGAGCGCAGGACGCGCGGAGAGCGGCGGACGGCTCGTGCGCGGCGGCTTCCACAGCGTGGCCACGCGAGCTCCAGCTCTCGACCCCCTCAGCACTGAGGGGAGAAAGGCTGCCCGACACTCGTCTCTCTCGACTGCTGAGCTTTCCCTCAGCTAGTCTTGCGGGCAATGTTACCGGGAACATTCCCGATTGCAAGGACGTGTTCTCAACCGTCCGGAGCAGCGCAGCGAGGCGATCACCGCGTTCCGCCGCGGCCGGGCGGGGACGGCGGGAGGGGACGAGGATGTCCGCAGGGGCGGCGACGGCGGAGGCCGAGCAGGAGGTCGTGACGACGGAGTGCGCGGAGCGCTCGGGCGTCATCGGCGTGCTCCTGGGCGACTTCGAGCCGTTCGGCACGGAGGTGCTGCAGGGAGTGGCGACGGCGCTCCGGGGGACCCGGTTCGACCTCCTCGCCGGCAGCGGGGCGAGCCGCCGGGGCCGGGCGGGCTGGGAGCAGGAGTCCCTGCGGCGCCTCACCGAGGCGCACGTAGCGGGAGCGATCCTGGTGACTCCCTCCGGCGTGATCCCCTCGTCGGACCTGCCGCTCGTCGTCGTGGATCCGCTGACCGCGCAGACCGAGCTGCATTCGGTGGCGACCGACGACTTCGGCGGAGCGCAGCTGGCGACGAGCCACCTGATCGGGCTCGGCCACCGCCGCATCGGCTTCGTCGCGGGCCGCCCCGACCTGGAGTCGTCGCACCGGCGCGGCGCGGGCTACCAGCGGGCACTCGCGGACGCCGGCCTCCCCTACGACCCCGCGCTCGTGCGGGTCGGCTACTACCGGCACGACCCCTCCCTCGCCGCCGCCCACGAGCTGCTGCTGCTGCCCGACCGCCCGACGGCGGTCCTCGCCGCGAACGACGCCTCCGCCATCGCCGTGATCGAGGCGGCCCGGGCGCTGGGCCTCTCGGTGCCGGGGCAGCTTTCGGTCGTGGGCTACGACGACGTGCCCGACGCCTCCCGGGTGGTCCCCGCGCTCACGACGGTGAGGCAGCCGCTGCACCGCGTGGGGCGCGCGGCCGCCCGGGCGCTCCTGACGCTGATCGACGGCGGGAGCGTGGCCGAGCAGCACGTGCGGCTGCGCAACAAGCTCGTGCTCCGCGGGTCGACGGCGCCTCCCGCCGAGGGCCCGCCGTCCGGCTGACTCCTCCCCCTCCCCCAGCCGGCGGGAATACGCTCGGCGCATGAACCAGCAGCGCACTCCGGTCACGGTCACGGTCACGGGAGCGGGAGGCGCCATCGGCTACGCGCTCCTTTTCCGCATCGCCTCGGGTCAGCTCCTCGGGCCGGACGTCCCCGTCCGCCTGAACCTGCTCGAGATCCCCTCCGGCCTCCGCGCGGCCGCGGGCACGGCGCTCGAGCTGCAGGACGGCGCCTTCCCCCTCCTCCGCGGGATCGAGGCGACGGACGACCCGGCCGCGGCGTTCGACGGCGCGAGCGTCGCCCTCCTCGTGGGCGCCCGGCCGCGCAGCGCGGGCATGGAGCGCGCCGACCTGCTCGCCGCGAACGCGGGCATCTTCGGGCCCCAGGGCGCCGCGTTGAACGCGCACGCCGCCTCCGACATCCGCGTGCTGGTCGTCGGCAACCCGGCCAACACCAACGCCTGGATCGCGCGGCGCAGCGCCCCGGACATCCCCGCCGGCCGCTTCACCGCGATGACGCGCCTCGACCACAACCGGGCGGTCGCGCAGCTCGCCGCGAAGCTCGACGCCCCCGTCGACGCGATCGAGGGCGTCGCGATCTGGGGCAACCACTCCGCCTCGCAGTACCCCGACGCGACGCACGCCACCGTCGGCGGACGGCCGGTGCCCGAGCTGGTCGACGCGGAGTGGCTGCACACGGAGTTCGAGCCGCGGGTCGCCAAGCGCGGCGCCGAGATCATCGAGGTCCGCGGAGCCTCCTCGGCCGCGTCCGCCGCCTCCGCCGCGATCGACCACGTGCGCGACTGGGTCGACGGCACGTCGTGGACCTCGGCCGCCGTCGAGTCGGACGGCTCCTACGGGGTGGAGGAGGGGCTGATCTCCTCGTTCCCGGTCCGCTCCGTCGACGGCGAGTGGCGGATCGTCGAGGGACTCGAGATCGACGCGCACTCCCGCGCGCGGATCGACGAGTCCGTGCTCGAGCTGCGCGCCGAGCGCGACCAGGCGCTGGCGTTCCTCGCGTCCTGACGCGCCCCTCCCCGTCCTGTCGCCACGGGATGCCACTCCGGTGCGCCTCGCGCGACGTGTCGCGTACCGGAGCGGCATCTCGAGGAGGGGCTCAGCGGCGCTTCTCCGGAGTGGGGAGGGTGCCGGAGGCGCGGGCGGCCTCGTACCAGGCGTGCGCCTCCTCCTGGCGCTCCGCCTCGGCGCCGGTCGCGATCGCCGCGCGCACGTGCTCGGGCCCGTAGCCGAACGACGCGACCAGGTCGGCGGCGTGCGGGCGGATGCGGGCGAGCAGGCGGTCGATGTAGGACGTCACCGCGACCGCTCGCTGCGACGACAGGCGCCCGTGGATGAGGTACCAGTCGAGGTGCTTCTCGATCAGGCCCAGGCCGAAGAGATCGCGGAGCCAGGTGAGGACGGTGCGCGTGCCCGCGTCCTCCACGCCGGCGAGCGCCTCCGTGAACGCCTCCCACTGCAGCAGCTCGGCGTGGGCGCGCGCCGCCTCGATGAGCTCGCTCTGGTGCGCGTTGAACAGGCGGGCCGCCTCGTCGGAGGGCAGCTTCGACGCCGGGCGCAGCCGTGAGGCGATCCCCGCGACCATGCTCTCGACGCGGCCGGTGAGCAGCTCGCGCTGGTCCTCCCGCAGCTGGCCGACCGAGCGGGCCGTCGATCCGCGATCGGCGACGACCTGGGCCAGACGGCGCAGACCCGAGTTGTCGACGGTCGCCCCCGCGACCTGCGAGGCGGCGTACCGCGCCAGCTCCGCGGGCTGGGCGCCCTTGAAGCGGCGTCCGACGTCGGTCAGCAGGCGCTTGGCGACCAGCTGGAGGAGCACGGTGTTGTCGCCCTCGAAGGTCGCGTACACGTCGAGGTCGGCGCGCAGCTGCGTGAGCCGGTTCTCCGCGAGGAAGCCCGCGCCTCCGCAGGCCTCGCGCGCCTCCTGCAGCGTGTCGAGAGCGTGCCAGGTCGAGAGCGCCTTCAGCCCCGCGGCGAGGGTCTCGAGGTCCTGCCGCGACTGCTCGGTGTCGTTCGCGCCGGAGAAGACCTCGTCGAACGCCGTCAGCAGCTTCTCGTGCGCGAAGGCGGCGGCGTAGGTGGTGGCCAGGCGCGGCAGGAGGCGGCGCTGGTGCCGCTGGTAGTCGAGCAGCACCTCCTCCCGCTCGCCGCCGCCGGTGAACTGGCGGCGCTGGTCGCCGTAGGTGACGGCGACCGTCAGCGCGATCTTCGCCGCGGCGACCGAGGCTCCGTCGAGCGAGACGCGGCCCTGCACCAGCGTGCCGAGCATGGTGAAGAAGCGGCGGCCCGGGCTCGCGATCGGCGAGGAGTAGGTGCCGTCGGCGGCCACGTCGCCGTAGCGGTTCAGCAGGTTCTCGCGCGGGACGCGGACCCCGTCGAAGTGGAGGCGGCCGTTGTCGATCCCGTTCAGACCGCCCTTGAGGCCGTCGTCCTCCCCGCCGATGCCGGGCAGGAACGCGCCCTGCTCGTCGCGGATCGGGACGAAGAAGGCGTGGACGCCGTGGTTCACGCCGAGGGTGACCAGCTGCGCGAAGACGACCGCCGCGCGCCCGTCCACCGCCGCGTTGCCGAGGTAGTCCTTCCAGGCCGCGCGGAACGGCGTCCGCAGCACGAACTCGCCGTCCTCGTAGGTGGCGGTCGTGGCGATCGACGCGACGTCGGAGCCGTGCCCGGTCTCGGTCATCGCGAAGGCGCCCGGGATCTCGAGGCTCATGATCCCCGGCAGCCACTTCTCGTGGTGCGGGCGCGTGCCCAGGTGCAGGACCGCGGCGCCGAAGAGCCCCCACTGCACGCCGGACTTGATCTGCAGCGAGGGGTCGGCGGTGACCAGCTCCTCGAAGCCGGCGATGTTGCCGCCGTGGTCGGCCTCGCCGCCGAGGTCGACCGGGAAGGCGCGGTGCACGCCGCCCTCGGCCGCGAGCACGCGCATCTGCTCCGAGACGCGGAGGCGGTGCTCCTTCATCGGGAGGCCGTCGGTGCGGTGCAGCTCGGGGCGGGCGGTCAGGGCGCGGCTGGCGAGGCGCTGCTCGCGCCAGGCGCCGAGCAGGGTCTCGCCGAGGGCGGCGACGTCGACGGCGGGGGCGCCGTCCTCGTCCAGGCGCGCGTCGACCTCGGAGCCGAGGGAGTCCACCGGCGGCGTGGGCGCGATGGAGCCCGAGCGGGAGCGCCGGGCCCGCGTGCGCCCGGTGGCCGCCCGGTCGGCGGCGTCGGCGGCGGAGCGGGGGTGGGGAGCGGTGCTGACCATGGTGTTCGTGTCCCTTCGACCGTCTGCGGTTCGGGCCGCTCCCGGTGCGTCGTGCGCCGACGGGCGCGGCAGCGGAGGCGGTCCCCGCACGGTAGGTCGCGCGGCGGCGCGGCGGAAACGTTCCGTCGCCCGGGCACAAACAGCGCCGGGCGGAGGCGGAAGCGCGTTGTCGGAACCGACCAGGCGGGGGCGGGGCGCGCGGCTCGTGCGCAGGACGGGCTGTCCCTGCGACGGGAGCGGAGAAGGGGGCGGCTCGTCCGGGTGCTGAACGGGCTGTCCCTACGGGCTGCTTCTGCGGAGGAGGGACGCCGCACCGGAGGCCGCCTCGCTAGTCTCTCGGCATGAGCGAGCCGCCGCTGCCTCCCCCTCCGCCCGCCCGACACCCGGCGGCCGGGCCGCCCGCGGACGTCGCGGCAGCGCCTCCCCGGACTCCGGGTGCGCCGCCCGTGGACGTCGCGGCCGCGCCTCCCGCGCCTCCGGCCGCGCCGGGATCCGGGGTGCCGCATCGGCGCCCGGTCCGCGTCTGGGACCTGGTGCTGACGATCGTGCTGATCCTCGTGGCCTCCGCGGTGACGCTGCTGCTGTCGTTCTTCGGGCTGTTCTTCGCGATGGCCAGCGACTCGTGCGGCGGATCGAACGCCTGCGACATCGGCCTGATCGAGGGCGGGATGGTCCTCGCCGCGGGAGGAGTGTGGGTGCCGTTCCTCGCGGCGCTGGTCGTCTCGATCGTGCTGCTGGTGCGGCGGCGCATCGCGTTCTGGGTGCCGGTGGCGGGCCTCGCGGTGTCGTTCTGCTGCACGCTGCTCGGCGGGTGGATGGCGTCGACGGGCGCGAACGGCTGAGGGCGCTCGCCGGCGCCTCGGACCGAGGACGCTCGCGTCGGTGACGAGGTGGGCACGATCGTCGACGCGGAGCCCGGAACACGATCGCCCGCGCCGGCGCCCGCCTCCGTCGCGGGTGGTGAACCGCGCGCCTCAGCGACGGATCAGTAGCTGTCCCAGCCGGGCTCCCAGTCGGGCTCGTCCGGCGGCACCCAGTCGTCCTCCGGCGGCTGAGCGGCGGACACCGGCGGACCGGACGACTCGCGGCCGAACGAGGGCTTCGCCCCTTGCGAGCGGGACGACCCGCCACGGGCGGCCGGCGCGCGGCGGGGAGCGGGAGCCTCCTCACCGGGTTCCGGGACGGCGATCTCGGGGCTCTCCCCCGCGACGACGGCGAGAACGGCCTCGCCGTAGGTGAGCAGCTTCTTCTGGCCGACGCCGCCGATGATGCTGAGCGCGTCCATCGTCGCCGGCTCGGCGGTCGCGATCTCGCGGAGGGTCGCGTCGTTGAAGACGATGTAGGCCGGGACCGCCTGCGCGCGGGCCTGCGCGGCGCGCCACTCCCGGAGCCGCTCGAACAGCGGCTGAGCCTCGCCCGACAGCTCGGCGACGGTGGACCGCCCGGAGCGGGAGGATCCGCTGGAGCGGGCCGGCTTCTCCGGCTCCTGCCGCAGCTCGACCTTCCGCTCGCCGCTGAGGACGGAGCCGGACGCGTGCGTGAGCACGAGAGTGCCGAAGCCGTCGTCGTTCACGCCGAGCAGGCCCTGCGCGAGGAGCTGGCGGGCGACTCCGCGCCACTGGGTGTCGCTGAGCTCGGCGCCGATGCCCCAGGTGGCCAGGCCGTCGTGCTGGTGCTGAGTGGTGCGCGGCGTGGTCTTGCCGCGGAGGACGTCGATGATGTGTCCGGCGCCGAACTGCTGGTTGCGCTCCCGCTTGAGGCGGACGACCGTCGACAGGAACTTCTGCGCCGCGACGGTGCCGTCCCAGGAGGCGGGCGGCTCGAGGCAGGTGTCGCAGTTGCCGCAGGCGGTGCTCTCCTGGCCGAAGTAGGCGAGCAGGTTCACCCGGCGGCACTGGACCGTCTCGGAGAGCGCGAGCATCGCGTCCAGGTGCGCGGACATCCGCCGACGGTGCGCCAGGTCTCCCGGCGACTCGTCGATCATCCGGCGCTGCTGCACCACGTCCTGCAGGCCGTAGGCGAGCCAGGCGGTGGACGGCAGTCCGTCGCGGCCGGCGCGACCCGTCTCCTGGTAGTAGCCCTCGACCGACTTGGGCAGGTCGATGTGCGCGACGAACCGCACGTCCGGCTTGTCGATCCCCATGCCGAAGGCGATGGTCGCGCAGACGATGACGCCCTCCTCGCGGAGGAACCGCGACTGGGCGGCGGCGCGCACCCGCGAGTCGAGGCCCGCGTGGTACGCGACGGCGTCGAAGCCCGCCGAGCGCAGCGCCTCGGCCGTCGCCTCGACGCTCTTGCGGGAGAGGGCGTAGACGATGCCCGCGTCGTGCGCGTGCTCGCGCCGCAGGAAGTCGATCAGCTGCTTGCGCGGCTCGACCTTGTTGACGATCCGGTACTGGATGTTCGGGCGGTCGAAGCTCGAGACGAAGTGGCGGGCGGCGCCGAGGTGCAGGCGCGAGGTGATCTCGCGGTGCGTCGCCTCGGTGGCGGTCGCGGTGAGGGCGATGCGCGGGACGTCGGGCCAGCGCTCGGCGAGCTCGCCCAGTGCGAGGTAGTCGGGGCGGAAGTCGTGGCCCCACTGGCTGACGCAGTGGGCCTCGTCGATCGCGAAGAGGGCGATCCGGCCGCGGGCGAGGAACTGCTTCATGCCCTCGTTGCCCAGGCGCTCCGGGGCGACGTAGAGCAGGTCGAGCTCGCCGTCGAGGTAGGCGCGCTCGACGCGGCTGCGCTCGCCCGCGTCCTGGGTGGAGTTGAGGAACTCGGCGCGGACGCCGTTCGCGCGGAGGGCGTCGACCTGGTCCTGCATCAGCGCGATGAGCGGGGACACGACCACGCCGGTGCCGGGGCGCACGATGGCGGGGATCTGGTAGCAGAGCGACTTGCCGCCGCCGGTGGGCATCAGGACGACGGCGTCGCCGCCTCCGATGACCTGCTCGACGATGGCCTGCTGCTCGCCGCGGAAGGAGCCGTAGCCGAAGACCTTCTCGAGGATCGCCTGCGCCTCGGAGGATCCGGATCCCGGGGCGCCGCTCGCCGCGTCGCTCCGGACGCCGCCGCGGGACTCCGCCGAGGGGTCGGCGAGCGGCGGGGCGGGGAGGGCTGTCGCGGTGGGCTCTGTCACCCGGGGAACTCTACCCGCCGCCTCCGACGCCGCCCCGGGGGTCCGGGGAACTGTGGAGAAGGGCCGCAGGGAGGGAGCTGGGGAGGCGGCTGCGGGGAGGTCGGGGGTCTTCTGCGGCGCCCGGCTCAGAGGTCGGTGAGGGTGCGGGTGTCGCCGTCCCAGAAGCGGACGCCCGCGAGGCCGACGGTGAACGGCTCGCCGAGGAGGGGGACGGCGTCGCCGAGCTGCTCGGCGCGGAGGCGGCGAGAGACGCTGATGTGCGGCGTCCAGGCGTCCGGCAGCGAGGTGTCGACGCCGCCCGGCACGAGGCGCGTGGCACGGCCGTGCAGCGCGTCGAGGGCGGGCGAGCGGACCACTCCCCAGGCGAGGACGAAGCGCCCGGCGTGCGGGAAGAGGAGGACGGCACCGAGGTCGGCCGTCGCCGGCAGCGGACCGAGCGCGCCCGGCTCCGGGGCGGTCAGCTCGGGCCCGGCGATAAGGGTGAGGTGCGGGCGGTTGCTGGCGGACGTGTGCAGTGCGAGGCTCGGGACGCCGGCCGCCTCGAGCGCCTCCCACTGGCTGCGGACGCGAGCCTCCGACTCCGGATCGAGGAGGACTTCGAGGCTGCGCATGTCCACATTCTGCCGCGGCTCCTGTGTGCGGGCCTTCGCAGGCGCGCGGCCACTCGCGGGCGCGCGCGGTCCTCGTCGGCTCCCGCGAGTGCGCAGGAGTCGTCGCACTCGAGCTCGAGTGCGACGACTTCCGCGCACTCGCGGGGGCGGGGAGCGGGGCGGAGACGGGCAGCGGGCGGGCACCGCCCACCCGCGCCCCGCCACCCGCGTCAGCCGATCGTCACGAGGGCGGCGAACAGCTCCGGCGCTCGGCGGTCGACGATCCGACCGCCGACGCGGATGCCCACCAGCGCGAAGACGGTGCCCAGCACGAGGGCGGCCGCCAGTCCGATCAGGCCGAAGGCCGGGTCGCCGCCGATGAGCGAGATCGCGCCGAGGACGATCGACGGGAGCGCCAGCAGACCGGTCGCGGCCATGCTCCCCAGCATCACGACGCTCGAGATCATCCCGGAGCCCGGCGGCGTCTTCAGCGGGCTGTCCCCCGGCCCGGGCACGGGGTAGACGACGAGCGACGAGGCGACGCTCGACACTCCGAACCCGCTGAGAACGAGGGCCAGCGCCATGCCCAGCACGGCCGGGATCGCGTCGGCGCGTCCCGCGTACAGCGCGGTGCCCACCGCCACGGCGACCACCGCAGGGACGCCGATGATCGCGGCGGCGACGACGCGACCGGCGCGGTCGGCCGACCCCGTCACTCCGGAGCTGACGTGCGCCGCCCAGGCGGTGCCGTCGTACGACACGTCGGCGCAGAGGGTCACGCCGAAGATCAGGCCGACGAGCACGGCCGAGAGCAGCACGAAGGTGTCGCCCCCGCTGCCGATCGCGGAGTAGAAGACCGCGAGGACGACGACGGCGGGGATGACGAGGAGCCCGCGGCTGTAGCGCGGGTCGCGCCACCAGTAGCCGAGGGCACGCGCGGCGACGGCGCCGGTCGGGGTGCCGGGGAAGCGCCCGAACAGGCCGAGGCCCGCGGATCCGGAGGCGGAGTGCGCGCCGGACGCGGCGGGCTCCGCGAGCGCGTGCCGCAGCGCCCGGGCCCACGCCCAGACGAGGACGGCCAGCGTCGCGAGCCCGATCAGCAGGCGCGCAATCGCCGCGACCCAGTCGCCCGCGACGACGGATCCGGGGACGGCCCAGATCGCGCCGAGCGGCGACCAGCCGAGGGCGCCCGCGATCACGGGCAGGACGTCCAGGCCGTCGCGGATCACGTTCGTCAGGCCGAAGAAGAGCGGTCCGAGCAGGATGACGACGACGAGCACGACGCCGCCGATCACCTCGCGGTAGCGGCGGCTCGAGCCCAGGCCCGTGGTGAGCGCGCCGATCAGGCGGGACGCGACCACGCAGGTCGCGACGCCGATCACCGCGGCGACGAGGCCGGGCAGGATGCCGATCGGACGGCTCCACCAGGCGGCGGCGGAGGCGAGTGCGCCGAGCGTGGTCACCACGCCGGGGATGCCCGCGAGGCCCGCGGCGGCGAGCCCGAGGAGGAGGGTCCGCAGCGGGATCGGGAAGGTCGCGAGGGTGGGCAGGTCGAGGCTCTGGTCGGAGCCGGACAGGAAGATCGGCCCGAGCACCCAGCCGAGGATCAGAGCGGAGCCGCCGAGGACGATCGCGACGTTCGCGAACGCCGGGTCCGTGCCTCCGAGCGCGACCAGGCCGGCCGCGACCAGGCCGAGCACCGCGATCGCGTAGAGACCGCCGAGGATCACGCCGATCAGCTGCCACACGTTCCGCGTCAGCGAGTTGCGGAGCAGGAGCAGCCGCAGCCTCAGGAGATGCGCAACCATGCCGGTCCCTCCTGGTGGGTGCGGCCGCCGACCAGCTCGACGAAGCGCTCCTCGAGGCTGGACCCGGCGCGGACCTCCTCGAGGGTGCCGGAGGCGAGCACGCGGCCGTCGGCGATGACGGCGACGCGGTCGCACATCCGCTCGACGAGGTCCATGGAGTGGGACGAGACGATGACCGTGCCGCCCGACGCGACGAAGCCGGTCAGGATGTCGCGGATGTTCGCCGCCGAGACCGGGTCGACCGACTCGAACGGCTCGTCGAGCACCAGGAGGCGCGGGGCGCGCACGAGCGCGCAGGCGAGCGCGATCTTCTTGGTCATGCCCGCGGAGTAGTCCACAACGAGCGTGCGGTCGGCCGGATCGAGGCCGAGCAGGGCGAGGAGGTCGTCGGTCCGCTCGACGACGACGGAGCGCTCGAGCCCGCAGAGCAGGCCGTAGTAGGTGACGAGCTGGAGACCGGTGAGGCGGTCGAACAGCTTGACGCCGTCGGCGAGGACGCCGATCAGCCGCTTCGCCTCGAGGGTGTCCTTCCAGACGTCGACCTCGTGGATCGTGACGACGCCGCTGTCGGGGCGGAGCAGGGCCGTGGCCATCGAGAGGGTCGTCGTCTTGCCCGCGCCGTTGGGGCCGACGAGCCCGAAGAAGGACCCGGCGGGGACGTCGAGGTCGATGTCCTTCACGGCCTCCTTGTCGCCGAAGCGCTTGCGGAGGCCGCGGATCCGCAGGGCGACCTCGCCGTGGCGGCCGGAGGCCTCGGGGGCGGCCCACGCGGGGGTCGCGGAGTCGGTGAGCGCGGAGTCGGTGAGCGCGGAGTCGGTGTGCTCGGCAGCGGTGCCGTCGGCGGCGGTGCGCGCGGCGGGGCTCTCGGTGTCCGTGCCGTCCTGGGGAATGCCGGGGGGCGTCGTCCCGTCCATGTGTGTCCCTTCCGGGCCGCGGTGGGCGGCCGCTCCTCCACCCTAGGCAGGCGCTGCGGCCGGGGCATCCGTCCCGCGATGGAGTCGCGCTGAACGCGCCGGCGCGGCCCCGGTGGTCCGACGGGGCGGGGCGGGAGCACGGCCGCCTACGCTGGCCCCATGCCCACGCTCCTCCTCGTCCGGCACGGACGCACCACCGCGAACACCGCGGGGATCCTCGCCGGACGCACCGCCGGAGTGCGGCTCGACGACGTCGGACGCACGCAGGCGGCGCGCACCGGGGAGCGGCTGGCGGCGGTCGAGCTCGCGACCGTGGTGTCGAGCCCGCTCGAGCGGTGCCGGCAGACCACGCGCTTCGTCCTCGAGCGGCAGACGGGATCGCCGGCGACCGTGATCGACAAGGGCATCACCGAGTGCGACTACGGCGACTGGTCGGGGCGCTCGCTGCGGGATCTCGCGACGGAGCCGCTCTGGGCGACGGTGCAGAACCAGCCCTCCGCGGTGGTGTTCCCCGGCGGCGAGGGGATGCTCGCGATGCAGGCCCGGGCCGTATCGGCGATCCGGCGGCACGACGCGGCGGTGGCGGAGGAGCACGGGGCCGGCGCGGTGTGGGCGGCGGTCAGCCACGGAGACACGATCAAGGCGATCCTCGCGGACGCGCTCGGCATGCACCTCGACCTGTTCCAGAGGCTCAGCGTCGGACCGGCGTCGGTGTCGATCATCCGCTACGGCGCGGGGCGGCCCGAGGTCGTCGCGATGAACACGGACGCCGGGGACCTGGGCTGGCTGCGGAAGGCGGCCCCCGTGGCGGACGCCGCTGTGGGGGGCGGGGCGGGGCACGAGTAGGCGCGGTTCGGGAGGGCCGCTTCAGGGCTCGACCGAGCGGCAGGGACGCGGGTGCTCGGCGGCGGTGGATCTCGATGCGCCCGCTCCGCGGGGGGCTCGGTCAGCAGAAGAGACGGCTGCTCGATCAGCAGGCCGCCCGAGCCCGACGCGCGCAGCCACCGCGGAGGCGGGCGCTCGTAGACTGGGGGCATGCCTCCGATCGTGCACGGATTCGACTGGCCCGATCGCGTCGTCGTGGGGACCGTCGGCTCACCCGGCTCGCGCTCCTTCTACCTCCAGGCCAAGACCGGGCCCCGCGTGGTCAGCGTCGGCCTCGAGAAGCAGCAGTCGGCCCTCCTCGCCGAGAAGATCGACGAGATCCTCGACCAGCTGATGACCGCCCAGGGCAACCCGGTCAGCGTCCCCGCCGGCACTCCCCCGGAGCTCGTCGACAACGACCCGCTCGACCAGCCCGTGGAGCCCGAGTTCCGCGTCGGCGGTCTCAGCCTCGGCTGGGACCCGTCCACCGCGCAGATCGTGATCGAGGCCTACCCGCTGACCGAGGCGGAGGACGACTCCGAGGAGGAGCCCGAGCCCACCGAGATGCTGCAGGTGAAGATCCCGGTCGGAACGGCGCGCGCCTTCGCGAAGCGCACCCTCGAGGTCGTCGGCGCCGGACGTCCGCTCTGCCCCCGCTGCGGCGAGCCGATGGATCCCGACGGGCACGACTGCCCGCTCGCATGAGCGACCCGGGCGGGCTCGACGGCGAGCTGGAGCTGGCCGGCCGGATCACGATCGCCTCGAACGCGACGTTCCTCGCGCAGCTCGGCGAGACGTCCGTCGTCTACAAGCCGATCTCGGGCGAGAAGCCGCTGTGGGACTTCCCGGACGGCGTGCTCGCGGGCCGCGAGGTCGCCGCCTACCTCGTCTCGGAGGCGCTCGGCTGGAACGTGGTGCCGCGCACGTGGCTCCGCGACGGTCCGCTCGGGCCGGGCATGGTCCAGCTCTGGCAGTACATCGATCCGGACCAGGACGCGGTCGACCTGGTGCCCGCCGACGCCGTGCCCGACGGATGGCGGCACGTCCTCGACGGCAGCGACGAGGAGGACCGGGACATCTCCCTCGTGCACGAGGACTCGACGGCGCTGCGCCGGATGGCCGTGTTCGACGTGGTCGCCAACAACGCGGACCGGAAGGGCGGGCACGTGCTCGCGCTGCCCGACGGCCACCGCTACGGCGTCGACCACGGCCTCACCTTCCACTCCGAGCACAAGCTGCGCACGGTCCTCTGGGGCTGGATCGGCGAACCGCTGCTCGAGGAGGAGCTGACGGCGCTGGCGCTCCTGCGCGCGCAGATCGACGGACCGCTCGGCGAGGCGCTCTCGGAGCTGCTCACCGAGGACGAGGTCGCCGCGTTCGCGAAGCGCTGCGAGCGGCTCGGCTCCTTCGGCCGCTTCCCGGGCCCGCGGGGCGGGATGCCCGCGGTGCCCTGGCCGCTGTTCTGAGCCGGGCGCGGTCGGAACTCGGGACGAACGCCTCCGGAGCGGCGGAGACGCGCTGATCCTCAGGCGCGGGAGCGGATCCCTCCTGCATCCTGAGCGGCTCAGAAGCTCCAGCCGCGGCCGAACAGCTCCTCGCCGGGCGTCCCGCCGCCTCCCGGACCCGCGCCGCGAGCGCCGAGGTAGGAGGAGACGACGGCCGCTCCCAGGTCCTCCGCCTCCGGGTTCACCACCGAGCCGCCGACCCGGCGGGCGAGCGAATCGATGAAGCGCGCGAGGCCCGGGTCGTCGCCCAGGCGGAAGAACGTGGTGTGCGCGCCGAGGCGGAGCGACGCGTCGAGCTCGCGGACCGAGACGGCGACCGTCAGCGGGTCCGGCGGGTAGTCGAAGAAGACGCCGCCGTCGGGCTCGAGGTGCGCGGTCGGCTCGCCGTCGGTGACGATGAGCAGCACCGGCTGCGCATTCGGGTGCTTGCGGAAGTGCCGGTTGGCCAGCAGCAGCGCGTGGTGCAGGTTCGTGCCCTTGTCCCACTCCGCGTCCAGGCCCACCAGCTGCTCGACGTCCATCACCTCGGCGCGTCGGCCGAAGGCAACGAGCTGCAGCGCGTCTCCGCGGAACCGGCTGCTGATCAGGGTGTGCAGGGCGAGCGCGGTGCGCTTCATCGGCACCCAGCGGCCGTCCATCGCCATCGAGAACGAGGTGTCGACGAGGAGCGCGACACAGGCCTGCGTGCGCGCCTCCGTCTCCTGCACCTCGACGTCGTCGATCAGGATGCGCACCCCCGAGCCGACCGGTCGGCCCTCGCCGGCGGTGCGGGTGAGGGCGTTGGTCACCGTGCGGGGGATGTCCCAGGCCTCGGTGTCGCCGAACTCCCACGAGCGCGTCGCTCCGGAGCGCTCGCCCGCCGCGCCCGCGCGCCGGACGTCGCGGGCGCCCTGACGGCCGGAGACGGTCTCGGCGATGTCGCGCAGGAGCGCTTTGCCGAGCTGGCGCATGGCCTTCGGGCTGAGGGCGAGGCGGCCGTCGGAGCCGCGGCGCAGGGTCCCGGAGTCGCGCAGGGCCCGCTCCAGGCGCTTCAGCGTCTGCGCGTCGACGGAGGCGTCCTCGCCGAGGCGCTTCGCCAGCAGGTCGAGGTCGAGGTCGTCGAGGGAGGAGCGGTCCGTCTGCGCGAGCTGGTCGGCGAGGGCGTCGAGGTCGGCCAGCTCCTGGAACACGCCCGTCCCGTCGCCGAGGCCGAGCCCCTGCTCGCCGTCCATCCGCTCGGAGCCGCCCCAGTCCTCGCCGGGACGGAGCCCCCGCAGGGTCTCGTCGAGGCGGCCGAGGGACTGCATGAGCTCCGGCGTGCCGAAGGCCTCCTGGGCGAGGGCGTCGAGCTCGGCGCGCTGCTCGGCGGTCATCGAGTTGCGCATCCGCTGGGCCGCGGCCGCGCGGGCGGCGAGCGCGTCGATCAGCTCGTCCACCGACTCCGGGCCCTCGGGGAAGTACTCGCCGTGCTGCTCCATGAAGGCGTCGAACTGCTCGGGGGTGTCCTCCCCGCGCGCGTGCGCCTCGAGCAGCTCGTTCAGGTCGCGGAGCATCGCGTCGATCGCGGCGCGGTCCTCGTCGCTCGCGTTCTCGAGGGCCTGCTTCATCCCCTCGAAGCGCTGATCGAGCATCTCGCGGCCCAGGAGCTCGCGGATCCGCTCGAAGTCGGCGCGCGCCTCGGGGCTCTGCCAGCGGTAGTCGCGGAGCTCCGAGACGGCCGCGGCCGGTGAGGGCGGGAGGCTGTCGAGCTGGATCTCTGCGAGCGCGCGGTCGCCGTCGTCCATCTGCGTGTCGCGGGCGAGCTGCTTGCGCTCGGCGAGGACGGCCTTGTCGAGGAGCTCGCGGATCTCGCGGAGCGTGCCGTCGAGGTTGTTCCTCTGCGTGAGCTCGCGACGCCGCTGGGCGACGCGGGCGGCCAGGTCGTCCAGGCCCTCGCGGTCGCGGGTGCCCCGGCGGAGGAACTCGCGCAGGGCGCGCTCGGGCGAGGTGCCGCCCATCACGTCCTCGCCGATCGCGTCGAGGGCCTCCTTCAGGTCGACCGGAGGAGCGAGCGGATCGGGTCCCCCGTCGTACTTCGCGTAGCGCGCGTCGCGCTTCAGCCGCCGGTTGCCGCGCGGAGCATCAGCCATAGACGGCCTCGCCCCCGCCCGTCTCCTTGCTCAGCTTGCGCGAGAGGTAGAGGCCCTCGAGGGCGAGCTCGACCGCTCCGGCGCGGCGCCCCTCCCCCACGGCGTCGAGGCGCTCGGCGACCTCGTCGTACACGCGGGCCTCGCCCAGCAGCGGCAGGCCGGCCAGGAACTCGCGGGCGGTCACCTGCTCGCCGGTCGTGATCATCGCGCCGTTCTCGACCGCCTCGACGAGCGGCCCGAGGTCGACGCCGCGCAGGTGGGCGCGGACGGTCTCGGCGGTGGCCTGACGGAGCAGGTGGTCGAGGATCTCGTCCTCGCGGCCCTCCTCCCCCGACTCGAACTCGATCTTGCCGCCGAGCACGTCGACGGCGGTCTCGAGGTCGATGGGGCGGGCGACCGCCTCCTCCTCGCCGCGGCGGGTGGCGCGGTGCAGGGCGGCGGCGGCGATCGTCTCGGCGCCGGCGATGGCGAAGCGGGCGCTGACGCCGCTGCGCTGGTCGACGGAGCTCGACTCGCGCAGGGCCCGCGTGAAGCGGGCGAGGATCTCGATGAGCGCGTCGGGCACGGTCGCGACGAGGTCCGCCTCCTGCCGGATGACGGCGACCTCGTCGACGAGAGCCGTCGGGTAGTGGGTGCGGATCTCGGCGCCGAAGCGGTCCTTCAGCGGCGTGATGATCCGGCCGCGGTTCGTGTAGTCCTCCGGGTTCGCGCTCGCGACGACGAGGACGTCGAGGGGGAGGCGGAGGACGTAGCCGCGGATCTGGATGTCGCGCTCCTCCATCACGTTGAGCATGGCGACCTGGATCCGCTCGGCCAGGTCCGGCAGCTCGTTGATCGCGACGATGCCGCGGTGGCTGCGCGGGATGAGGCCGAAGTGGATGGTCTCCGGGTCGCCCAGGCTGCGGCCCTCGGCCACCTTCATCGGGTCGACGTCGCCGATGAGGTCGGCGACGCTGGTGTCGGGGGTGGCCAGCTTCTCGACGTAGCGCTCCTCGCGGGGCTTCCACCCGACGGGCAGGTCCTCGCCCAGCTCCTCCGCGCGGCGGCGGCTCTCCGTGGTGATCGGCTCGTAGGGGTGCTCACCGAGCTCGGACCCCTCGATGACGGGCGTCCACTCGTCGAGCAGGCCGACGAGGGTGCGCAGGAGGCGGGTCTTGCCCTGGCCGCGCTCGCCCAGCAGGACGATGTCGTGGCCGGCGATGACGGCGCGCTCGACCTGCGGGATGACCGTCTCGGCGAAGCCGTGCAGGCCCGGCCAGGGATCGCGGCCCTCGCGCAGGGCGTCGAGCAGGTTGTCGCGGATCTCGGTGCGGAGGCTCTTCTGCACGTGCCCGGAGGCACGGAGCTGGCCGAGGGTCTGGGTCGTCGGGCGCATCACCTCGGCAACGCTACGCCGCAGGTCCGACACGTGGTGGAGGTGCGGCGGATTCGCGGCGCGGGCTTGCGCGGGGGCCGCGCCGCGGACGGCTCAGCGCTCGAGGCGCGGGGCGGCGGCGAGCAGGCGGCGCGTGTACTCCTCCTGCGGTGCGGCGAGGAGCGACGCGGCCGGCCCCGCCTCGACGATCCGGCCCTCGCGCATCACCGCGATGCGATCGCTCATGTGCGCGATCACGCCGAGGTCGTGCGAGATGAGGAGGAGGGCGAGGCCGTGACGGCGCTGCAGGTCGTCGAGCAGGTCGAGGATCTGCGCCTGCACCGACACGTCGAGGGCCGAGACGGGCTCGTCGCAGATCAGCACGTCGGGGCGCGTCGCCAGCGCCCGGGCGATCGAGACGCGCTGGCGCTGACCGCCGGAGAGGGTCCGCGGCGAGCGCCGCTCCAGGGCGGGGTCGAGCCCCACGCTCTCGAGCAGCGCGGGCACGGAGGCGGCGCCGGCGTCGCGGAGGAGGCGGCCGACGCTCCAGCGCGGGTCGAACGAGGAGAGGCTGTCCTGGTAGACGGCGCCGATCCGCGGGCGGCGGGGACGGCGGGAGCGCTCGGTCGCTGCCGACCACGGCTCGCCGAACAGCTCGACGGCGCCCGCGTCCGGACGCCGCAGCGCCAGCACGAGCCGGGCCACCGTGCTCTTGCCCGACCCGGACTCGCCGACGAGCCCGACGGTCTCGCCGCGCCGCAGCCGGAGGTCGACGTCGTCGACCGCGACCCGCACTCCTCCGCCGGGCAGCGGGAAGCGGGCGGCGAGTCCGCGGGCCGCGACCACGACCTCGCCGGGAGTCTCGGGCGGGGTCGCCGGTGCGGTCGGGTCGGTGAGCCGGGAACCGCGCGGGCGCCCTGCGGGGACGGCGGCCACGAGCGCGCGGGCCTCGGGGCTGCGGGGCGCGCGCAGCACCTCGGCCGCGGTCCCCTCCTCCACCACGCGGCCGTCGGCGAGCACGAGGATGCGGTCCGTGAGGCCCGCCACCACCGCGAGGTCGTGCGAGACCAGGACGAGCGCCCGGCCGCGCCCCTTCTGCTCGGCGAAGAGCTCGAGCACGCGGGCCTGCACGGTCACGTCGAGCGCGGTGGTCGGCTCGTCGGCGACGAGCAGCGGCGGATCGAGCGCCACGGCCGCCGCGAGGAGGGCGCGCTGGCGGAGCCCGCCGGAGAGGTCGCCCGAGCGCTCCCGCATCCGCTCGGTCGGCTCCGGCATGCCGACGCTCGCCAGGGCCTCGACCGTCCGCTGCACGCGCTCGGCCGCGGGGAGGCGGCCGTGGAGGCGGAGCACGTCGCCGATCTCGCGGCCGATCGGGCGCAGCGGGTCGAGCGAGAGCAGCGCGTCCTGCGGGACGAAGCCGACGGATCCGCCGCGCAGCCGCCGCAGCTCCCGCTCGCCCGCTCCGACCACCTCGGTCCCGCCGACGCGGACGCTCCCGGTCACGGCGCCTCCGCTCAGCCCCAGCAGCGCTCGCGCGGTGACGCTCTTGCCCGACCCGGACTCGCCGACGATCGCGACGCACTCCCCCGGCTCCACGCGGAACGAGACCCCGTGCACCACCTCGACTCCGTCGAAGGCGACCCGGAGCCCCTCGACGACGACCGCGCTCACCGCGCACCCCTCAGACGCCCGCCGAGGACCGTCGTCGCGATCGTGGTCAGCACGATCGCCAGTCCCGGGAACACGGTCAGCCACCACGCGCTCGCGAGGTAGGTGCGGCCCGCGGAGAGCATCGCGCCCCACTCCGGCGCGGGCGGCTCGGCGCCCAGGCCCAGGTAGCTGAGAGCCGAGGCCCAGACGATCGCCTGGCCGACGCCGAGGGTCGCCAGCACGGCGAGCGGCCCGAAGGTGTTGGGGAGGACGTGCCGGACGAGGATGCGGACGGGTCCGTGCCCCAGCACGCGCGCCGCCTCGACGTAGCCGGAGTCGCGGATGCCGAGCAGCTGCGTGCGCAGGATGCGGGCGTACCCCGGCGCGGTCGAGAGGCCGACCGCGATGGTGGCGGGGACGACTCCGGGACCCGTGACCACGATCACGAGCAGCGCGAGCAGGAGCGCGGGGAAGGCGAAGAGCACCTCGAGTACGCGGCCGATCACGCCGTCGACGACGCGGCCGCCGAAAGCCGCGACCACCCCGAGCACCGCGCCGAGGACGAGGCCGATCGCGGTGGCGCTGGCGCCGATCAGGAGGGACGCGCCGGCCCCCGCGATGAGGCGGCTGAGGACGTCCCGACCGGACTCGTCGGTGCCGAGCAGGTGCGCGGCACCCGGTGGGGTGAAGGCGTCGCGCGGGGCGACGGCGAGCGGATCGGAGGGGGCGAGCAGCCCGGGCGCGACGGCGGCGAGCAGGAGCAGCACGACGAAGAACGCGGCCAGCACCTCGCCGGCGCGGAGGCGGGAGGGACCCCGGCGGAGCGGGCGGGCGGCGCGCAGTTCGAGCTCGCTCACGCGACCGCCTCCCGCCGGGCCAGCCGCGGGTCGATCACGCGGGTCAGCAGATCGGTGGCGAGCGTCACGACGATGTACGCCAGCGCCGTGACCAGCACGACACCCGTCACCACCGGCACGTCACGGATGGTCACCGCCGCGAGCAGAGTCCGGCCGAGCCCCGGCCTCGCGAAGATCGTCTCGACCACCACGGCCCCGCCGATCAGGTAGCCGAACGCCCAGCCCGAGAGCGAGACCCCTGGCAGCACCGCGTGGCGCAGGGCGTGGCGGGCGCGGACGCCGAACTCGCCCTCGCCGCGCGCCCGAGCGGCGAGCACGAACGGCGACTCCAGCGCGTCGAGGAGGGAGCGGCGCATCACCTGGCCGAGGAAGCCCGCCAGCGGGATCGCGAGGGTGAGCGTCGGCAGCACCAGCCCGGCGGGCGACCCGGTGCTGACCGGGGGCAGCCAGCGCAGCGCGGTCGCGAAGACGGCGATCAGCACGGTCGCCAGCCAGAAGTGCGGGAGCGCGGCCGCCGTGAGCTCGAGGCCGGACCCGACCGCGGCGGCGAGGCGGCCGCCCCGGGTCGACCAGAGGGCGGTCGCGAGCGCGAGGATCCATGCGGCGGTGAGCGCGAGCACGGCGAGCAGGAGGGTGCCGGGCAGCTGCTCGCCGAGGATCTGCGCGACGGGAGTGCGCAGGGAGTAGGAGGTGCCGAGGTCGCCGCGCGCGAGCCTGCCGAGCTGCGCCAGGTACTGCACGAGGAGCGGCTGGTCGAGGCCGTACTGCTCCCGCACCGCGGCGAGCGCCTCGGGCGACGCCTGCGAGCCCGGACCGCCGAGGATCGCCTGCGCCGGATCGCCGGGGACGAGGCGGATGAGGACGAAGACGGCGGTCGCGACGGCCCACAGCACCACGAGGGCGCCACCGAGGCGGAGGAGCACGCGACGGATCATGCGGGCGGGCGTCCTCTCTGGTCGGGGCGGTGGAGGGGGCGGGGCGTCGTCGAGGCCCGCTCCCTCCGGAGCACGGGGACTCGACGCGCGACAGACGGCGGCTACTCGACCAGCATGGAGGACGGACCCCTGCTGATCGAGCAGCCCGCGGAGCGGGCGTCTCGAGCTCCGCCCGTCCGATCGCGGGGTCTCGGTGCGCCGCCGCGGCGACTACTCGACCGGCATGCGTCCGCTCTTCGATCGGTGCAGGCGGCTCTCCGGGCCGGGTCAGACCCAGGCGTCGGCGAACCAGGGGGTCGACACGGTGTCGAGGGCGACGAGGCCCTGGACGGCCGACCGGTGCAGGTAGTGGTTCTGCTGGTCGTAGAGCGGCAGAATCCAGTAGCCCTCGAGGACGATCCGCTGCGCCTGCTCGTACAGGTCGGCGCGGGCGTCCTCGTCGGTCGTGGCGCTCGCCTGCTCAAGCAGCGAGTCGAGCGCGGGGTCGGCGATCTGCGCGTGGTTGGCGAAGTAGCCGCTCGGCGCGGGGGTGATGCCCGAGGAGGAGTAGAGGATCCGCAGCACGTCGGGTCCGACCTTCGTGTACGGGGCGCTCACCAGCTCGTACTCGTTCGACGCGAGCGCGGTGTACCAGCTCGACAGGTCGAGCAGGCTGATCCGCACGTCGAAGCCGAGGGTCTTCGCCGAGGCCTGGATCTGCTCGAACAGCGACTGCTCGGCCGGGATCGACTGGTTGGTGCTGACGGGGAATCGCAGCGTCAGCGGCGTGCCGCCCTTCTCGCGGATGCCGTCGCCGTCCGAGTCCACCCAGCCGGCCTTCTCGAGCAGATCCTCGGCGGCGGCCGTCTCGGAGTCGGACCCGGCGTCCTCGAAGAGCGACGGGTCGGAGTACGCGGTCGCCTCGCGGCTGGACAGCGGGGAGTAGGAGCGCTCGGCGGTGCCGAAGAAGAGGGAGTCGATCGCGTCGTTCACGCCGACGCCGCGGACGAAGGCCTCGCGAACGGACTCGTCGTCGAACGGCACCTGCCCGGAGTTGAGCTCGAGGCGGTTGACCGAGCCGGGCCGGGGCGCGTCGAGCTCGACGAGGTCGGTGGCTCCGGTCGCGGCCTTCAGAGTGTCGGGCTGGGCGTTGTCGAGCACGTCGACCTCGCCCGACTGCAGCGCCGCATAGCGGGTGGCGGAGTCGGGGATGAAGCGCCAGGTGATGCTCGCCAGGTGCGCGGGGCCCTCGTGGCCGTCCCCGGTCGGGCCGGTCGACGCGTCGTAGGCCTCATTGCGGGTGAGGGTCACGTGGTCCTGCTTGACCCACTCCGAGACGGTGAAGGGGCCGGTGCCGACGGGCGCCTCGCAGTTGGCCGCCTCGCCGCGGGCGATGCCGGCGGGCGACTCGATCGCGGTCCACGGCTGCGCGAGCGACTCGAGCAGCGCACTGTCCGGCGCGGTCAGGGTGAAGCGGGCGACGGTCGGCGAGACCGCGGTGACGGAGGCGACCTTCGCCACGGCGAGGTAGCCGGTGGAGGACTTGGTCGCCGGGTCCTGCAGGTGCGCGATGTTCGCGGCGACCGCCTCCGCGTCGAGGGCGGTGCCGTCGGTGAAGGTCGCGCCCTCGCGCAGGGTGAAGTCGTAGCTGAGCGCGTCGTCCGAGACGGTCCACGACTCGGCCAGCCACGGCGTGATGGTGCCGTCGGCGTCGCGCGAGACGAGCGACTCGAGCACCTGCGTCGCGAGCAGCGCCTGCGGGTAGTTGCCGCCGACGTGCGGGTCGAGGCAGGTGGGCTCGGCGTCGCCGGACGCGTAGGTCAGCGTCCCGCCGTCGACGGGGGTGCTGGAGGCGTCGGGCGTCTCGGCGGTGCAGCCGCTGAGCAGGAGCGCGGCGGCCGCGACGGCGGCGGGGAGGGCGAGGAGGCGGGAGCGCAGCGGCATGACGTCTTTCGTGGAGGGGTCGGGGGTGCACGCGTTTCTTGGACGCGACCCAGGAAACGCTAGCAGGGCGTGGAGGCGGCGGACGGGGATCGCTCGGATCCGTGGAGGAGCGCCCGGATCCCGCGCTGGGGAGGGACGAACCGCGCTGTCAGAGGCCCCTGATGCGCCGGGCGGTCGAGAAGGGCCTCCGCTCTCCTACTGTCGACGCATGACCTCCGCCGTGCTCGCCCTCCTGTTCGGCTCCGCCGTCGCCCTCGTGGGCCTCGTGCCCTGGGCCGCCCTGCAGTACCGGCGGCGCGGCGTCCTCGGGATCGGCAACGCGGTGCTGGCCTTCGCCGCCGTGGTCTACGCGCTCGCCCTCGTCACCTACACGCTCCTCCCCCTGCCCGACGAGGCGACGGTCGCCGCCGCCTGCCGCACCGGATCGGGTCCGCAGCTGCGCCTGTTCGCCTTCGTCGGCGACATCGCGAAGGAGGGCGGGATCGACGGGCCCCGCGCGCTGCTGACGAACCCCGCGTCCGCGCAGGTGCTCCTGAACGTGGTCTTCTTCGTCCCCCTCGGGATGCTCGTCCGACACCTCGCTCTGCGCGGGCGCCTCGTCGCCGGGCTGATCGGCGGCACCGTCGTCGGCTTCGCCGTCTCGCTCCTCATCGAGGTCACGCAGCTCACGGGCGACTGGTTCCTCTACCCGTGCGCCTACCGGCTCTTCGACGTCGACGACCTGCTGGCCAACACGGCCGGCGCCCTGCTCGGCACCCTCCTCTCCCCCGTCCTCCTCCTCTTCACCCGCCGGACCGAGGGCGCGGTGCCGGAGCTGGCGCGCCCGGTCACGATCCGCCGCCGCGCGTTCGGCATGTTCTGCGACGTTCTCGCGCTGAGCCTCATCACGGGCGCGCTCGTCTCGATCACCGGGGTCGGCCTCGTGCTCGCGGGGGTGGACACGCGCTCGAGCCCCGGGGACGTGGTTCTCGGAGCCCTGCCGTTCGTCGCTCCGCTGCTCCAGCTCGTGATCGTGCTGCGGTCCGGACGGACCCTCGGCGAGACGGTGGTGCGCCTGCGTCCCGAGCCGCGACCGCTCCTCTGGCAGCGGCTCGTGCGCTGGGCGGCGGGATCGGGCGGCTGGTCGACCCTGCTCGCCGTCGAGGGCGGCTTCTGGTCGCTGCTCGCCTTCGTCCTCGCGGCGGCCGCGATGATCGGCCTGGTCGCGACACGGGGCCGCCGGGGGACGGCGAACGCGCTGGCTCGCCTCGACGTCGTGGACGAGCGGGCGGAGGCGCCGTCCGCCATACGGAAGACGGACTGAGAGGAGCCTGCCGGACGCCTGGGCCGGCCGGTGGTCAGACCGCCGCGCGGAGCCCCTCGACCAGGTCGTGCTGCGCCTCGCGGCCGGCCCGCGTGGGCACGAGCGGGTACACGTGGACCTGCCCGACGGCCTCGTGGAGCTCGAACGGGACCCCGGCGGCCGCCGCCCGCTCGGCCAGCACGTGGGCGTCCGGATTGAGGACGTCACGCGTGCCGCTGAAGACGGTGAGCGGACCGAGACCCGCCAGGTCGCCGAACAGCGGGCTGACCGCGGGATCGAGCAGGTCGAGGGCGCCGCGCCAGCTCTCGGCGAGGACGCGACCGCCCGGGGTGCCGAGCCAGGGATCGGTCGGCTGCACCTCTTGGATGCGCGGATTGCTCCAGGAGAGGTCGAGCGCGGGCGAGACGAGGGTGGTGCGCGGCAGGACCACCCCGTCGTCGCGCAGGGCGAGAGCCGTCGAGAGGGCGATCTGGCCGCCGGCCGAGTCGCCGGCGAGGCAGGTCGCGCCGTGCCGCTCCAGACTTCGCAGCACCAGGCCTCGGACGCCGTCGCGCGCCTCGAGCGCCGTGCCGAAGGGCACGAGCGGGTAGATCGGGAGGGTCACCGCGACGGAGGCCTCGTCGGCGATGCGGGCGGCGAGCCACCAGTGCTGGGGCGCGATCTCGTTCACCCAGCCGCCGCCGTGGACGTAGACGACGCCGCCGCGGATCACCCGCGGGCGGATCGTGTAGACCGGCCAGGAGCCGACCTGCTCCACGTCGACGCGCACGCCGGGCCGGAGGCGGGGCGGCGGGCCGTAGGAGGCGGGACGGAGCGCGCGCTCCCGGATGCGGCGACGGGCTCCCTCCGCGCTGACGAAGGTGCGGTTCGCACGGGCGAGCCGGAGCGCGAGCGGGACGAGGGCATCGGGGACGACGAGCGGCATCGCCCGAGCATCGCGCACCCCGGTGCGCGGCGGCTGGGCGGCGACGGGCTGCGCGGCTGCCGACTCTGGGGCGACGGACTCGGCCGCCACCGACGCGGCGTCGACGGACTCGGCCGCCGATCCACGGAGGTCGGAGGACGCGGCGCGGGCTCCGCGGACGGAGCGTCGGAACCCGCGGACGCAGCGTCGGAGACCGCGGTCGTCGCCCGGGCACCCCGCGGACAGCACGACGGCCCGGCCCGTGGAGGGAGCCGGGCCGGGGCCGCCGGTCAGCGTGGTGCCTGCATGCCCGCGGAGCGCGGGTCGGCAGCCACCTCGCTGTCGCCGTGCGCTGCGGGTCAGCGGCGCGCGGCGGAGCGGCCGGCGAAGCGGGTGTAGACGAGCAGGACGATGATCGCTCCGATGATCGAGCCGATGATGCCGGCGGGCTGGAAGAAGCCGTCCATCGGGTCGTGCTGGAAGATCAGGAAGCCGAGGAAGCCGCCGACGAACGAGCCGACGATGCCGAGCACGATGGTCATGCCGATGCTGATGCTCTGCTTCCCGGGGACGATGAGGCGGGCCAGCGCTCCTGCGATGAGTCCGACGACGATGAGGCTGATGATGAGACCGAGCATGGCGGTCGTCCTTCCGTTGTGCGGGCGGGGGCCCGCTGATCGGTTCCGCGGTTGCGGGACCGGTGGCTACGCAACCACCCCGGAGGAGGCGGCGGTACACCCCTGGGGGTGTGCTCGCCCCGACGAGTCGTGCGGTAGCGTCCGACCATGACCCGCCGCGCGCCCCTCACCGTCGCGCTCGTCGACGACTACGACGTCGTCCTCACGGGCCTCGCGCACATGTTCGACCACTACCGCGATCGGGTGGTCGTCGCCGAGATCGACGCGAACGCCTCCCTCTCCGATCGGATCGACGTCGTCCTCTACGACTCGTTCGCCCAGCCGGAGTCGGACCACCACGAGATCGCGGAGCTGGTGCGCAACGAGCGGGCCGAGCACGTGGTCGTCTACACCTGGAACTTCGCGCCGACGCTCATCGCGGACGCCCTCGAGCAGGGCGTCCACGGCTACCTCTCCAAGACCCTGCCGGCGCGGGAGCTGGTGGCCGCGCTCGAGCGGGTGGCGGCGGGCGAGGTCGTCGTCAGCGATCCTCCGCGGCGGGCGGGCAGCGCACCGGGCCTCGACTGGCCGGGCCGCCACGAGGGCATCACCGACCGGGAGTCGGAGATCCTCGCGCTCATCACGCAGGGCAAGAGCAACGCCGACGTCGCCGCGCTCACCTACCTCAGCCCCAACACGGTGAAGTCCTACATCCGCAGCGTCTACGGCAAGATCGGCGCGACCAGCCGCACGCAGGCCGTCCTCTGGGGCGTCGACCACGGCTTCACCCCCGACCACCACCGCATCGACCACTGGCTCGGCGGCCCCTGACCCGCGCCCGCGGGACGCCACTCCGGTACGCGACCCGCCGACGAACCCGCACCCGGGAGGCGTCTCGCGGGAGGGGGCGGGGGCGCACGCACCGCTACGGTGTCGCCATGCCCCTCGACCGCGCGCCGACCATCCGCGACGTCGCGGTGCGGGCCGGAGTGTCGTACCAGACGGTCTCGCGCGTGCTCAACGACAGCTCCCAGCTGCGGCCGCGCACCCGGGAGCGCGTGCTCGCCGCGATCGAGGACCTCGGCTTCCGCCCCAGCGCCGCCGCCCGCGCCCTGGCGACGAGCCGCTCCGGCCTGATCGGGATCCTCGCCGCCGAGAGCCACAGCTTCTACGGCACCGCCACCGCGATGGCCGCGATCGAGCAGGCGGCGCGCGACGCGGGCTACCGGGTCCCGGTCGTGAACGCGGCGCCGGACGCGGAGTCGCTGGCCGACGGCCTCGCCCACCTGCAGCGGGAGTCGGTGGAGGCGATCGTGGTCCTCGCCCCGCAGGAGCGCGCGCTGGAGGCGATCGAGAGCCTCGCGATCGGCGTCCCGTCGGTGACGCTCGGCGCGACGGACCGCGGCGCCGACTCCCTGCTCCTCGTCGACCAGGCAGCCGGAGCGCGACTGGCGACCGAGCACCTCGTCGGCCTCGGCCACACCCGCATCGCGCACCTCGCCGGTCCGCAGCACTGGGTGGAGGCGCAGGCGCGGCTCGAGGGCTTCGGCGCCGGGATGAGCGCGGCCGGCCTCGACCCCGTCGCCGTCGTGGAGGGCGACTGGAGCGCCGAGTCCGGCTACCGCGCCGGCCTCCGCCTCCTCGACTCCTCGCCCCGGCCGACCGCGGTGTTCGCCGGCAACGACCAGATGGCCCTCGGACTCCTGCACGCCTGCACCGAGCGGGGACTGCGCGTGCCCGAGGACCTCAGCGTCGTCGGCTTCGACGACGTCCCCGAGGCGGCGCACTACCAGCCGCCGCTGACCACCATCCGCCAGGACTTCGCGGAAGTCGGCCGCCGCACGATCGGCGTCGTGCTCGCGGAGCTGCGCGGCGAGGAGCCCGCCGTCGACCGCCCGGTGCCGCCGGTGCTGGTGGAGCGGGCGTCGACGACTCAGGCCTGAGCAGCACCGGCCCCCGCCTCACCCCGCGTGCGGCAGCAGCACCTCCACGCGCCCCTCGCGCACCCGAGTCTGGAACCGCGGCTGCGGCGAGGTGGCCGGCCCCCGCAGCACCTCGCCGGTCTCGAGCGAGAAGGCGCTGCCGTGCCACGGGCAGGCGACGCACGCCTCCCCCGAGCCGTCCGCCGAGACCTCGCCCTCGTCGAGCGGGCCCGAGAGGTGACTGCAGACGTTCGAGAGCACGTCGATCCGCTCGCCCCGCCGGAAGGCGAGCAGGGGGAGGCCCGCGACCTCCCTCCTCACCGGCGTGCGCTCCGGCAGGTCCGCCAGGGCGCCGAGCTCCTGCCAGCCCGAGGGGAAGCGGTGCGGCACGTCCTCCGCGTGGTTCGCCCCCGCCGCCTGCCGGTAGCTGAGGTGGCCGCCCAGGTAGCCGCCGCCCGAGACGACGGCGAGCCCGAGCATCCCGAGCACCTTCCCGCTCGTGGTGCGCCCGCGGCGGCGCTGCACCCACGACGCGGCGTAGAGGCCCGTCGCGACCACGTTGGCCGCCGAGTGCACCAGCCCGACGCGGGTCTGCTGCTCGTGCAGCTCCGACCAGTCGGTGAAGCCGGAGGCGGCGGTCGGCAGGACGCTGATCACGCCGACGCCGACGAGGGTCCGCGCCGCCCGCTGGTTCCCCGGCAGCAGGTCGAGCACCGCCGCCGACACCCAGGCGCCGGTGGGCACGAGGACGAGCAGCGGATGGACGGGGTGGCCGACCGGGACGCCGTGCAGCACGTCCCGCACCGGCTGCGGCCGGACCACCGCGTTCACGGCCCGCTTCACCCGGCCGACGAGCGGATCGAGGGCGGCGGCGTTCTCGAGGCGGGTGACGAGTCTGATCTCACGCATGCCTCATGCGACCAAGCGGGCGGCCCCGGCGGAAGGGGCTTGCGGCGGAGGAGGAGCAGTCGGACCCCGTCGGCGGGCCCCTCGCTTGCCGACCCCGAGCCGTTTCGCCTACGCTGACCCGGGGCTTTGTGAACGGTCACATCGCCCGAGCGAGGAGCATGATGGACCAGCGCAGGCCCACCCCCGCCGACGTGATCACGAGCGGCGCCACCGCCCTCGGCATCGAGCTCGGCTCCACCCGGATCAAGGCGTGCCTGGTCGACGCGGCCGACCCGTCCGTGGTCCTCGCCGTCGGCAGCCACGAGTGGGAGAACCAGTTCGTCGACCGCCGCTGGACCTACTCCCTCGACGCCGTCCACGCGGGGCTCCAGGCCGCCTACGCGGACCTCGTCGCCGACGCCTCCTCGCGCCACGGCGTCCAGCTCTCCTCCGTCGGGGCGCTCGGCGTCTCGGCGATGATGCACGGCTACCTCCCCTTCGATGCGGACGGCGGACTGCTCGTCCCGTTCCGCACCTGGCGCAACACCAGCACCGGGCCCGCGTCGGCCGAGCTCACCGAGCTGTTCGGCGCCAACATCCCGCTGCGCTGGTCGCTCGCGCACCTGCACCAGGCGGTCCTCGACTCCGAGCCGCACGTCGAGCGGATCGACTTCCTCACCACCCTCGCCGGCTACGTGCACTGGCGCCTCACCGGCGAGAAGGTCCTCGGAGTCGGCGACGCCTCCGGCATGGTCCCGACCGACCCGGCGACCCGCGACTACGACCAGCGCGTCGTCGACCTCTACGACGAGCGCGCGGCCGGCGCCGTGAAGCCGCTGCGCGAGCTGCTGCCCGCCGTGCTCCCCGCGGGCGCCGACGCCGGCTCGCTCACCGCCGAGGGCGCGCTCCTGCTCGACCCCACCGGCTCCCTCCGACCCGGCGCCCCCGCCTGCCCGCCCGAGGGCGACGCCGGCACAGGCATGGTGGCGACCAACTCCGTCGCCCCGCGCACCGGCAACGTCAGCGCCGGCACCAGCATCTTCGCCATGGTCGTCCTCGAGGGCCCGCTGGAGAGCGTGCACCACGAGCTCGACCTCGTCGCGACCCCCGCCGGCGACCTCGTCGCGATGGTCCACTGCAACAACGGAGCCAGCGAGCTCGCCGGCTGGGTCGGCCTGTTCTCGCGGTTCGCCGCCGCGTCCGGCGGACCCTCCGACAGCGACGCCGTCTACGGCACCCTCTTCGCCGAGGCGCTCGAGGGCGAGGCGGACGCGGGCGGACTGCTCGCCTACAACCACCTCGCGGGCGAGCCGATCGCCGGCCTGGTCGAGGGCCGCCCGCTCGTCGTGCGCACCCCCGACTCGCGCCTCACGCTCGCCAACTTCATGCGCGCGCAGCTCTACGGCGTGTTCGGCACCCTGGCGCTGGGCATGCGCGTCCTCGCAGGGGAGGGCGTCCGGATCGACGAGATGTTCGCGCACGGAGGCATGTTCCGCACCGCCGGGGTCGCCCAGCGCTTCCTCGCCGGCGCGCTCGACGCCCCCGTCTCGGTCGCCGCGACCGCCTCCGAGGGCGGCCCGTGGGGCATGGCGGTGCTCGCCGCCTACCGCCTGCAGAGCGGAGTCGCGCTCGACGCGTACCTCACCGATCAGGTCTTCGGCGACTCCGGCTTCGAGACCGTCGCCCCCGACGCGGACGACGTCGCCGGCTTCTCCGCCTACCTCGAGCGCTACCGCGCCGGCCTCGCCGTCGAGCAGACCGCCGTCGAGACCCTCACCGACCCGCAGAACCAGGGAGCCACCGCATGACCACCCAGACCCCCGCCGTCGAGGAGGCGATCGCCCGCGTCCGCGAGGACGTCGCGCGGCTGCACTCCGAGCTCGTCCGCTACGGCCTCGTCATCTGGACCGGCGGGAACATCTCGGGCCGCGTGCCCGGCGCCGACCTCTTCGTGATCAAGCCCAGCGGCGTCTCCTACGACGACCTCGCGCCCGAGAACATGATCCTCTGCGACCTCGACGGGAACGTCGTCCCCGGCACCCCCGGCAGCGACCGCAGCCCCTCCAGCGACACCGCGGCGCACGCCTACGTGTACCGCGAGATGCCCGAGGTCGGCGGAGTCGTGCACACGCACTCCACCTACGCGACCGCGTGGGCGGCCCGCGCCGAGTCGATCCCCTGCGTCATCACCGCGATGGCCGACGAGTTCGGCGGGGAGATCCCCATCGGTCCGTTCGCGATCATCGGCGACGACTCCATCGGCCGCGGCATCGTCGCGACCCTCAGCGGGCACCGCTCGCGGGCGGTCCTGATGCAGAACCACGGCGTCTTCACCATCGGCAAGGACGCGAAGGACGCCGTCAAGGCGGCCGTCATGGCCGAGGACGTCGCCCGCACCGTGCACCTCGCGCGCCAGGGCGGCGAGCTCGTCCCCATCCCGCAGGAGTCGATCGACGCCCTGTTCGACCGCTACCAGAACGTCTACGGACAGAACCCCACCGGAGCCATCGCATGAGCGTGTACCAGAGCATCATCCCCGACCTCGCCACCCGCACCGTCTGGTTCCTGACCGGCAGCCAGGACCTCTACGGCGAGGACACCCTCCGCCAGGTCGCCGAGCAGTCGCAGGCCGTCGTCGCACAGCTGAACGAGGCGGGCGCGATCCCCGTGACCGTCGAGTGGAAGCCGGTGCTGAAGAGCTCCGACGCCATCCGCCGCACCATGATCGAGGCGAACTCCGAGGACTCCGTCGTGGGCGTCATCACCTGGATGCACACCTTCAGCCCCTCGAAGATGTGGATCCACGGCTTCGACGCGCTCGCCAAGCCGCTGCTGCACTTCCACACCCAGGCAAACGTCGCCCTGCCGTGGCAGGACATCGACTTCGACTTCATGAACCTCAACCAGGCCGCGCACGGCGACCGCGAGCACGGCTACATCCTCAGCCGGATGAGCGTGCCCCGGAAGACCGTCGTCGGCCACGCGAGCGACGCCCGCGTCACCGAGGCCATCGGCACCTGGTCGCGCGCGGCCGCCGGCTGGTCCGCCTCGCAGAGCATGAAGGTCGCCCGCTTCGGCGACAACATGCGCAACGTCGCCGTCACCGAGGGCGACAAGACCGAGGCCGAGATCCGCCTCGGCGTCAGCGTCAACACCTGGGGCGTGAACGAGCTCGTCGAGCGCGTCGACGCCGCCACCTCCGAGCAGATCGACGCCCTCGTCGCGGAGTACCTCGTGAGCTACGACGTGGTCCCCGAGCTGCTCCCCGGCGGCGAGCGCCACGAGTCGCTCCGCTACGGCGCCGCGGTCGAGATCGGCCTGCGCTCGTTCCTGGAGGAGGGCGGCTTCGAGGCGTTCACCGACAGCTTCGAGGACCTCGGCGGGCTCCGCCAGCTCCCCGGACTCGCCGTGCAGCGCCTCATGGCCGACGGCTACGGCTTCGGCGGAGAGGGCGACTGGAAGACCGCCGTCCTCATCCGCATCGCCGCCGTCATGGGCGCCGGCCTCCCCGGCGGCACCAGCCTGATGGAGGACTACACCTACGACATGACGCCCGGCGAGGAGCTCATCCTCGGCGCGCACATGCTCGAGGTGTCGCCGTCCCTGTCGTCGAAGCGCGCCTCGCTCGAGATCCACCCGCTGGGCATCGGCGGCCGCGAGGACCCGGTGCGCCTGGTCTTCACCGCCGACGCCGGCCCCGCCGTGGTGGTCGCCCTGAGCGACGTCCGCGAGCGCTTCCGCCTGGTCGCGAACAAGGTCCAGAACGTCGAGCCGCCCCAGACGCTCCCGCACCTGCCCGTCGGCCGCGCCGTCTGGCAGCCCGCCCCGGACTTCGGCACCAGCGCCGCCGCCTGGATCACCGCCGGTGCCGCGCACCACACGGTGATGACGACGCAGATCGGGCTGGAGGCGTGGGAGGACTTCGCCCGCATCGCCGGCGTCGAGCTCCTCGTGATCGACGAGTCGACCACCCTCCGCGGCTTCGAGTCCGACATCCGCTCGAACGCGGCGTACTACCGCCTCTCCCAGGGCCTGTAGATCCTGCGAGGCCGGACGGCCGGCTCCCTGCGGGGGTCGGCCGTTCCGTCGTTCCCGGCGAGCCGCCGGGTCGGGGCGGGGGGCCCGCCGCCGAGACCGACCTGGATCACGTCGGCGATCGAGGTCGGATCGCCCTCTCCGGCCCGTTCGGCGCCCGCTGCAGCGTCCTGGCCCCGGTTGCGGACGCGGTCGCAGCACGACGGAGGCCGGGAGGCCCGGACGGCCCTCGCGGGCAGTCGGTCCTTCCGGCCTCCGGGACGCAGGCGTGCGGCGGACGGTCAGTCGCGCGAGGTCGAGAACGCCGCGTCGAAGGCGTCGGCCGGCGGCGTGATCGCGTTGAGCTTCCGCACGAAGGCCAGGGCCTCGGGGGCGCCGTCGAGGCGGTCCATGCCGGCGTCCTCCCACTCGACGCTGGTCGGGCCGGTGTAGCCGATCGCGTTGAGCGCGCGGAACACCGGCTCCCACGGGACGGCGCCGTGCCCGGTCGAGACGAAGGTCCACCCGCGGCGCGGGTTCGCCCACGGCAGGTGCGAGCCGAGGACGCCGTTGCGGCCGTCGAGGTTGGTGACCGACTCCTTCACGTGAACGTGGAAGATGTGGTCGGCGAAGTCGAGCACGAACGCGACGCTGTCGAGCTGCTGCCAGACGAAGTGCGACGGGTCGAAGTTGAAGCCGAACGAGGCGCGGTGGCCGATCGCCTCGAGGGTGCGCTTGGCGGTCCAGTAGTCGTAGGCGATCTCGCTCGGGTGCACCTCGAGCGCGTAGCGGACGCCGACCTCCTCGAAGACGTCGAGGATCGGGTTCCAGCGGTCGGCGAAGTCCTGGTAGCCGGCGGCGATCCACTCGTCGGAGGCGGGCGGGAACATGGCCACGCCCTTCCAGATCGACGAGCCGGAGAAGCCGTTGACCTGCGTCACGCCGAGCGCGGCGGCGAAGCGGGCGGTGTCCTTGAGGTCCTGGGCGGCGCGCTGCCGGACGCCCTCGGGGTCGCCGTCGCCCCAGACGCGGTCGCTGAGGATGTCGCGGTGGCGCTCGTCGATCGGGTCGTCGCAGACCGCCTGGCCGGTGAGGTGGTTCGAGATCGCGAACACCTGGAGGCCGTTGCGCTCGAGGATGTCCTTCCGGCTCTGCACGTACTCCGCGTCGTCCCAGCGCGCCACGTCGATGTGGTCGCCCCAGCAGGCGATCTCGAGGCCGTCGTAGCCCCACTCCCCCGCGAGGCGCGCCACCTCCTCGAAGGGGAGGTCCGCCCACTGGCCGGTGAAGAGGGTGATCGGTCGCGTCATCGCGGATTCCTAACTCTCGACTCCCGCGCGCCGTCGCACCGGGAGAGGTAATTTGAGGGTTCACGCAACATATCAGGCACTCCCGCGAGCCCGAAAGGAACCGATCATCGCCCCGATCGCCGGCGCACTGTCGCGCACGCCCACCCTCGTCACCGCCACTGCGGCCCCGACCTGGGAGGAGGGCCTGATCGTCGGCAGCGGCCGCGTCGGCGCCGTGGTGCACGGCCCGGCCGACTCCCTGACCGTCCCGCTCGCCCACGAGCGCTGGTTCCTCCCCGTCAATCCGCGCCCGGACGCGCCCGACCTCGCCGGCGTCCGCGACGAGCTGCGCGGCGCCCTGCTGGCCGGCGACTCCGACACCGCCACCGCCCTGCTCGCCCGCGCCGCCCGCGACAGCGGCTACGACGGCGGCCTGATCTGGACCGACCCGCTCGGCCTCTGCGCGACCGTCACGCTGCGCACCCCCGGCGGCGTCGCCTCCGCGGTCCGCCTGATCGATCCGCTCGGCGGCGAGGCCGCGGTGGAGTGGACCGACGAGGACGGCGGCCGCCACGCCGTGCGCCTGCTCGCCCCGCACGGCGGCGAGGGCGTCCGGCTGGCTCTGGAGTCCTCCGCGGACACCGTCGTCACCGTCGAGCTCGCGCTCGGGGCCGGCGAGGCGACCTCCTTCGACACCGGCGTGCCCGACGCCTCGGCCGTGGTCTCGTCGCACGTCGAGGGCGGCGCCTCCGCGGTGCTCACGGCCGAGGCGGGCGAGGGCCCGACCGCGATCCGCGCCGTGACGCGGGCGACGAGCGGAGCGACGTGGCGCGTGGCCGGGGGCGCCGCCGTCTCGGACGTGGAGATCTCCGCGGGGGTCGCCCGCGTGCTCCGGCTGGACGTCGCCATCGGCGCGGCTCCCGACGCCTCCGCCGACCTCTCCTGGGAGGAGCTGCGCGACGCCCAGCGCGAGGGGCACGGCCGGCTGGTCGGCGCCTCCGTGCTGGATCTCGACGGCGCCTCCGACGCCGAGCTGACCGAGGACCTGTGGGACGCCGCCCGCTCCGGCGACGCGGGCGCCCGTCGCCGCGTGGTCGAGCTGGCCTGGCTGAGCGGCCGGGCCAACATCGTCGCGTCGACCGGCGAGCTGCCGCCGACGCTGCAGGGCGTCTGGCAGGGCACCTGGCGGCCGGCGTGGTCGGCCGACTACACGCTGAACGGCAACGTCCAGAACGGAGCGATGGCGGGCATGATCCCGACCGGCACGCCCGAGCTGGCGCTGTCGATCCTGGAGCTGGTGCTGCCGCACCTCGACGACTACCGCGACAACGCGCGCCTCGTCTACGGGTCCGAGGGGATGCTCCTGCCGTCGCGGATGTCGACCCACGGCCGCGCCGACCACTTCGCGGCGAGCTACCCGCACCTCTTCTGGACGGGCTGCGGCGGCTGGGTGCTGCGCCTGGCCGCCGACGCCGTCGCGGCCACGGGAGACCGCGGCATCGTCGACGACCGGCTGTGGGAGCTGGCCGAGGGCGTGCTGCGCTTCGCCGAGACCGGGACGACCGTGGTCGACGGGGTGCGCCGGATCGTCCCCTCCTACTCCCCCGAGAACACACCGGGTGGTGCGCGCTCGCCGATAGCGGTCGATGCGACGATCGACGTCGCCGTGCTGCGGGACGCCGCGCGGGCGACGGCGCTGCTCGGCCGGGCCCGCGGCGACGACTCGCTCGACGAGCGCTGGGCGCGGGTGGTGGCGGAGCTGCCGGAGTACCGGGTCGCCGAGGACGGCACGCTGGCGGAGTGGATCGACCCTCGGTTCGCGGAGGAGATCGCGCACCGGCACGCGTCGCAGCTGTACCCGCTCTGGTACGCGGGCGACGCGGCCTTCGAGGGCCCCGGCGCCTCCGCGGTGCGGCTGCGGGCCGCCGCGGCGGCGACGGTGGCGGCGAAGATCGCGTGGCGGGCCGAGGCGCCGACCGCTCCTCCCGGGCGGATGGAGATGGCGTTCGGGCTGGTGCAGGTGGGCGTCGCGGCGGCGGCGCTGGGTGACGGGGAGGCGGCGCTGACCTGCGCGGAGTGGCTCGCGGTCGAGCACTGGTCACCGACGCTGACGACCCGGCACGACGCGGGGCGGATCTTCAACCTCGACGCCAGCGGCGGACTGCCGGGGCTCGTGGCGGCGATGCTGCTGGGATCGGATGACGAGACGCTGACGGTGCTGCCGGCACTGCCGTCCGCGTGGGCGCGGGGTGCCGTGACGGGGCTGCGCGCGCGCGGCGGGGTGGTCGTGGACCGGCTGGAGTGGTCGCCGGGACGGGCGTCGCTGTGGGTGCGGCGGGTGCCGAGCGCGGAGTGGCTGGCACCGGCGGGCGGGACGCGGGTGCGCACGCTGCGCGACGCGGTGCTGCGGGTCGACGGGCGCGAGGTGTCGAGCGGGCTGGAGCTCGGTGCGGAGGCGGTGCGCGTGGACGTGGAGTGGCGCGGCTGAGGGCGCTGCGGAGGGTCCGGCTGCGGCACGCGGAACGAGCTCCGGTCCGCCGACGGAGGCGGAGCAGCGCACCGGGTGTCGTCCCCGCTGGCCGCCGGACCCGCCGTGTGGCCGCGTCGACGTGAGAACGAGACGCGCGCCGGATGCGGTGGGGTCGGTTCAGCTCCGCGAGTGCCCGTAGCGGCCGTAGACGCGGTTGCGAGCCGCCCGCTCGGCGGCGGGCAGGCGCTGCGCATCGGCGATCTCGTAGACGCCGAAGGTGTCGCGCAGGCGCGAGGCCGGGTCGACCTCGACGAAGGTGCACCAGGGCAGCCAGTGGTGGTGGCTGCGCAGGGTCTGGGTCGCGAAGTCGCCGCTCTCGTGGCCGAGGCCGGGCATCGCGTAGCCGATGCTGCCGTCGACGTCGGTCGACTGGCGGGTGTTGCGGTGCAGGAACTCGGCGAAATCGAGGTAGTGCTCGTCGCCCGTGATCAGGTGCAGTCGGTAGTAGCTGTACGAGCAGGCCGCCATGTAGACGTCGGCGCCGCCGCCGAGGGTGATGATGCTCTGTCCGCTGATCGAGTACCGGTTGAAGGGATGCGCCCAGGGCGCGCGGACCGGGAAGGACCACGCGTACGTCCAGGTCTCCGTGTAGTCGGCGGCGCGGACGGCGCCCTCCAGCCAGCGCGGCTCCTCCGTCAGGTCGTACAGCGCGAGGAAGCCGAACAGCCCGTAGATGCCCGCCTCCTTGTCCTGGATGTCGGCGTTGTCGCAGGTGCCGCCGCGGTACTCCAGGGTCCGGTGGATGTTCGCGAACGACCACTCGCCGGCGCGCACCGCGGACGCGCGGTAGCGCCCCTCCCCCGTCACGAGGTGCAGCTGCACGAGGAAGCGGATCACGCTCGGGGTGTTCGAGCGCGAGTCCATCCGCACCGAGCCATCGGCGTTGTAGGCGCGGTGGAAGCTGCCGTCGGCGTCCTGCACCTCGAGCAGCCAGTCGGCGGTCCGCCGGCAGAACTCGAGCCAGAGCGGGCGCTCGTCGCCGAGGTCGCGCAGGTGCAGGTAGGCGTCGAGGATCGCCTCGACGCCGTCGGCGAGCATCCGCAGGTAGTGCGGGTACGGCTCGAAGCCGCCGAGCGAGGGGTTGAAGCACATCCGCGGCGGGCCCGACTCGGGCAGCGCGGTCCGCGCCCAGAAGTCGACGATGCCGACGCCCTGCTCGAACGCCTCCGGCACGCCCTCGCGGTCGCCGTAGCGCAGCAGCTGGTAGCCGATGCCGGGCTGCTGCCCGACGAAGCCGAACTGGAAGGAGACGCTCGAGACGTCGAGGTCCGGCAGCTGGCAGGCGAACGGCAGGCCCCAGGAGTCGCCGTAGCGGCGGGTGAGGCGCTGGAGGATCGCCATGCCGTGGTGGAAGTGCCGCTCGTTGTCGACCTCGAACAGGTCGTCGCGGAGCCGGGCGTAGGTGCTGCGCCAGGTGGCGCGCATCATCGTCGCGAAGTCGTCGTACCGACCGAGGTCGACCGCGACGGCGTAGCGCTGGCGGAAGCCGACCTCGACCGGGTGGTTCACCCGCTGCAGGGCCTTCGGGGCGGCGTCGTAGTCGAGGCCGGAGTAGGGGTTGTCGATCGGGCGCTCGCCGTCGGCGCCCGGGTGGACGTAGTCGATCGACAGGCCCGCGGGCGGCACGTCGAGCGGGGTCCGCACGCCGAAGCCGTAATAGAGGTAGTTCAGCGTCGTGCCCTGCGGGCGGCTCAGGCCGATCGAGCCGACGGTGCACTCCGGGTCGGTGAAGTTCTCCGAGCGGACCACGTCCAGGCGCGGCAGCGTCGCGTCGGCCGCCCAGCGCGAGAGCGCCACGGTCTCGCCGGTCGCGAGGCTCTGCGCGGCGAACAGCGGCAGCGCGTAGTGCGTCTCGGTGCGCCAGAAGTACTCGCTGCCGGGGTCGCGGCCCATCGCGTCGGCGGGACCGAAGGCGTTGTCGCGGTACCAGGCGCCGGGGGCGAAGCACTCGTAGTCGCGGAGGTCGTCGGACCCGGTCAGCCCGAGCGAGACGGCGGTGGAGAAGCCGAGGTCGCCGCCGGCCGCCAGCACCTCGACGTCGCGGTGCACGGAGAATCCGTCGCCCGCGACGCGCCAGACGTCGGTGACGGCGAAGGCCGACCCGGAGCGGACGGTGATCGTCCCGCTCGCGGTGATCGCCCCCTCCGACAGCGAGACGTCGTCGTAGGGCGCGCCGGAGTACTCGCTGATCGCGGCGACGGTCTTGACCGTGACGCGCAGCGGCCGGTCGTTCGCGTGAAGGACGCGCTCGCCCTTGAGCACCTCGAGGCCGCCCGCCTCGACGCGGAGGGTGTAGTCGCCGGAGCGCAGTTCCACGGTGGTTCCTTCCCGGAGGGTCATCTCAGCTCTTCTCGTCGTGCGCGCGGGGGCCGGCCGATGCGGCGGCCCCCGCCGGCTCGTCCTCGAGCCGCTGCGCCCCGGGATCGAAGCGCCGCGAGCCCGGCCGGAACAGCAGCGCCACGCCGCCCTCGACCAGGCCCGCGAGCAGCAGCAGGATCGCGAACGGGATCAGCGAGATCTCGGCCCACGCGCCCATCACCGGCATCACCAGTCCGGCCGCCGTGAAGCTGACCGTGCCGAGGATCGCCGTGACGCTGCCCGCCTCGCTCGACGGGCCCTGCAGCGAGAGGTACTGCACCGGGGCGAAGCCGAGCGAGCGGCCGGCCAGCGCGAACGTCAGCGCGCCGACGACGACGAGCAGCGGCTGCGTGCCGGTGAGCGCGAGCACCGCGACCACGACGGCGCCGAGCGCCGTGACGATCGCCGAGGCGGACATCGCGAACCGGGGTCCGAACCGCGGCACGATCACCCGTCCCGTCGTCTGCCCGACCGCGATCGTCACGAGCGAGGTGACCAGGAACAGCAGCCCGTACAGGTCGGGCCCGACCGCGTAGACGTTCGTGTAGAGGAAGGGAGCGGTCGCGAGATACGCGAAGCCGACCGACCAGCCCGCGGCCGAGGCGGCGGCGAGCGCCAGCACGCGCGGCCGGCGGAGCATCCCGAAGGAGTTGCGCAGCGACGGGCCGAGCCCGCCCTGGTGCCGCCGCTCGCGGGGCAGCGTCTCGGGCAGCACCAGGAGCGCGATCACGGTCGCGAGCGCTCCCCAGGCGGCGACCGCGAGGAAGGAGCCGCGCCAGTCGATCACCTTGGTCAGCTGCGCGCCGACGGAGGGCACCAGGATCGGGAAGACCGAGACGATCACGGCGAGGTTCGCGAGCATCGTGACGAGCCGCTTGCCGCTGTAGAGGTCGCGGACGATGGCGGTGACGACGACGCCCGCGGCGGTGCAGGCGGCGCCCTGGACGAAGCGGGCCGAGAGCAGCACGGCGGTGTCGGAGGTCATCGCCGCGACGAGGCTCGCCGCGATGTGCAGCGCCGCCGAGACGCCGAGCGGCCACTTGCGGCCGACCGCGTCGCTGAGCGGTCCTGAGACGAGCTGGCCGGCCGCGAAGCCGAAGGTGGCGCCGGTGACGACCAGCTGGGCGGTCGCCACCGAGACGCCGAGATCGTCCTGCAGCGTCGGCAGGAACGGCAGCACCAGGTCGATGGTGAGCGGCCCGAAGCCGACGAGCATCGCGAAGATCGGCAGCAGGAGGCGGCCGCGGGGCATCGCCCGGACGGCGGTGGAGGCGGTGGAGGCGGTCATGAGCGCGGAGCGCAGGTCACGGAGGGGATCCTGTCCATCAGCTCCCGGCCGAGACCGGGAAGTAGAGCGAGAAGGGTTCGTCGACGACCTCGTGCAGAGGCCGGAAGCGGACGGCGGCGGGCTGGCCGACGGCGCGGTAGCCGCGCAGCCACTGGGTCCACTGCCGCTCGTTGTCGGGGGCGAGCAGGGCGGGGGCGTCCTCGAGGCGGCCCCGCAGCGCGATCTCGCGGTCGACGAGGCCGGCCAGCACGATCGGGCCCTCGACGAAGGCGACCGTGCCCGGCTCGTCCGGGATCGGCACGGCGCGGATCTCGGTGCCGAAGGCGAGGTCGACGCTCGTGCGGCCGCCGGGGTGCTCGATCAGGAGCGCGCCGTCGCCCGCCCGGGCGCGCTCGGCGTCGCCCGCGACCCCCGGCTCGCCGACGGTCCACTCCGGCACCCGCAGCCGCACGTGCAGCGCGACCCCCTCCTCCGAGACGATCTCGACCCGGATCCGCGAGGCGGTGGGGCGGTGCACGTCACCCGCGGCACCCGCGTTGGCGTCCGGGCCGACGTAGCCGGCGGTGTCGAGCACCTCGACCCGCACGGCCGCGTCGCCGGCGGCGGTCGGCAGGCGCAGGCTCGCGTCGACGTGCTGCGCGATCGTCAGCTCGGCGTCGCCGCCGCGGTAGAAGACGAGCCCGGAGTGGCGCGTGTGCGCCTGCACCAGCGTGCCGTGGCAGCACCAGAAGTCCTCGGTCGGGCTGCCCCAGTCCTTGCGGGCGCCGCCCTCGAGCGGCAGGAAATAGGCGACCATCCCGGTCCGCGGGTTCTGCTGGGCGAGGAGGCCGTTCCAGAGGTTCCGCTCGATGTAGTCGGCGTAGGCGAGGTCGCCGGTCCAGCGCAGCAGCACGTCGGCCAGCCGGATCATGTTGTAGACGACGCAGTGCTCCTGCGTCTTCTCGCCGCGGCGAGCGGCGAACGCGAAGGGCGGCGTCCAGATCTCGCCGGAGGTCTGACCGCCCGTGCAGAAGGTGCCGCGGAGGGTGACCGCCTGCTCCCAGTAGGCCTCGACGATCCTCCGCCATCGCTCGTCGCCGGTGACCTCGTGGGCGCGGGCGGCGCCGAGCACCTCGGGGATCGTGGTGTTGGCGTGCATGTTGGTCAGCACGTCGCGGCCCTCGAGCAGGCCTTCGAAGAGGGAGCGGCGGTCGTAGCGGCCGAGCAGCTCGGTGTAGACGGGGTCGCCGGTGATCGCGAGGAGGTCGGCCCAGACCTCGAGCATGCCGCCGGTCTCGACCTCGAGGATCTCCTGGAACGCGGCGTCGTCGAATCCGCGGACCCACTCCAGCAGCGGGACCGTGGCGGCCCGCGCCATCCGCAGCGCCCGCTCGTCGCCGAGGTCGAGGTGCAGGTCGACGAGGCCCATCAGCAGCTTGTGCATCGCGTACTGCGGCGCCCAGATGGGGCGGCCGGTCGCGAGGCGGTCGAGGTAGCCGCGCGGGATCGCCCAGATCCAGCCGCCGCCGTTCTCCTCCTGGCAGCGCTCGAGTCCGTCGAGCACGGAGTCGATCCGGACGCGCAGCAGCGGGTCGCCGGTGACCGCGACCTCGCGGGCCGCGGCGGAGAGCCAGTGGCCGAGGAAGTGCCCGCGCAGCTGGGAGCCCGGCGTCTCCCAGCCCCAGTGCCGGTCGAGGCCGCGGGCCTCGCGCGAGTCCTGCGAGGGGTGCAGGTGCCAGCCCTGGTCGCCGATCCCGGCCTCGATCAGGAAGTTCTGCAGCAGCCCCTCATCGGTGAGCGAGAGGAGGTAGTCGCGGTTGAGCCGCCGCCGCGCGTCGAGCACCCCGCGCTCCAGGCGGGTCTCGTGCGGGGCCGGGTGGGTCAGCGGCATGGGTGCTCCTCGTCGAGGCCGTGGGTGGTGGGGGTGAGCGGTGCGAGCGGTGGTCGATCGGCGCGGGTCGATCCGCGCGGTGGTCCATCCGACCGAGGGTCGAGATCGATCTCTCGCTGTACTCAGACCAGGATCGACGATAGGAATGGGGACATGCAATCCCCGAGAGTGATCCATCTCGTCGCCGATGACGTGTCCGCCCTCCTCACTCAGTCGGGAGGCGACCTGCCCGTGCTGCTGCACTGGGGTCCGCGACTCGACGCGAGCGACGACGATCTCGCAGCTTTCGCAAGAACTCCCGCGCGGACGGGGATCGAGGGCTCCTCCGACGTCCCCTACGAGCCCGGGATACTGCCCGAGCACACCTTCGGCTGGGCCGGCCTGCCGGGTCTCCGGGTGCACCGGGAGGGCGCCGGCTGGTCGCCGAGGCTGACCGTGGACGCCGTCTCGGTGGACGGGGAGGCCCTCGCGGAGGGCGCGGTCGCGCAGGCCGGCAGCGCCGCTGTGACCGTCGAGGCGCACGACGCGCAGGCCCGGATCGGGGTCGTCCTAGAGATCGTTCTCTCTCCTGCCGGACTGCTCAGGACCCGCGTCTCGGTCCGCAACGACGGCGCCGGGCACCTGGAGGTGATCGGCGTCGACCCCGCCCTCCGGATCCCGACCGAGGCCCGCGAGATCCTGGACTTCTCCGGCCGCTGGGGCACCGAGAAGATCCCCCAGCGCCACCCCGTCGTCACCGGCACCCACTCCCGCTCCTCGCGGCGCGGCCGCACCGGCCTGGACGCGACGACGGTCGTCGCGGTCGGCACCCCCGGCTTCGACTCCGCCGACGGCCGGGTCTGGCTCTGCCACGTCGGCATCGGCGGCAACCACGAGCACGCGGTGGAGCGCGGCGACGGCTGGCTCGCCTTCCGGGGCGGCGAGCTGCTCCTGCCCGGCGAGGTGCGCCTCGCGAGCGGCGAGAGCTACTCCTCCCCCTGGATCTCCGGCAGCTTCGGCCACGGCCTCGACGCCGCGGCCGCCCGCTTCCACGCCCACCTCCGCGGGGTCTCCCGCTCCTCGCGCCGGCCGCGCCCGGTGACGCTCAACGTCTGGGAGGCGGTCTACTTCGACCAGGACCTCGCCGTCCTCGCCGAGCTGGCCGACCGCGCCGCAGCCCTCGGGGTCGAGCGCTACGTGCTCGACGACGGCTGGTTCCTCGGCCGCAGCGACGACCGCGCCGGCCTCGGCGACTGGACGCCCGACCCCGTCGCCTGGCCCGACGGCCTCCTCCCCCTCGCCGAGCACGTCCGCGGCCTGGGCATGGAGTTCGGCCTCTGGGTCGAGCCCGAGATGATCAACGAGGACTCCGACCTCGCCCGCGCGCACCCCGACTGGATCCTGCGGGCCCGCGAGGAGCTGCCGCCGCGGTTCCGCTTCCAGCAGGTGCTCGACCTGACGAACCCCGACGCGTTCGCGCACATCCTCGGCGTGCTCGACGGCCTGGTCGCCGACCTCGGCGTCGCGTACCTCAAGTGGGACCACAACCGCGACCTGATCGACGCGGGCCACCCCGCCACCGGGACGGCCGCGGTGCACGAGCAGACGCTCGCGCTGTACCGGCTGATCGACGAGCTGCGCGCCCGGCACCCGGAGCTCGAGATCGAGAGCTGCGCCTCCGGCGGCGGCCGGGTCGACCTGGGGATCCTCGAGCGCACCGACCGCGTGCACACCTCCGACAACCAGGACCCGCTGGACCGCTCGCGGATGCTGCGCTGGACCGGGCTGCTCGTGCCGCCGGAGATGCTCGGCTCGCACGTCGCCTCGCCGGTCAACTCCGTCACCGGTCGCACCAGCGACCTGCACACCCGCTGCGCGATCGCCTTCCTCGGCCACTTCGGGATCGAGTGGGACCTCCGCGAGCTGGACGCGGAGGAGGAGCCCGTGCTGGCGGGCTGGATCGCGGCGTACCGCGAGCACCGCGGCCTGATCGCGACCGGCCGGGTCGTCGGGGGCGACGACTCCGACCCCGACGCGCCGTCGCTGCGCGGCGTCGTCGCGCCGGACGGCTCGGAGGCGCTGTACACGCTGGTCACGCCCGCGCTGACCGCGGACTCGCGCCGCCGCGTCCGCCTCCCGGGCCTGGATCCGCGGGCACGCTACCGGATCGAGACCGCGCGCCCCGGCTCGCTCGGCCCGCCCTGGCAGAGCCCGCACTGGCTGGAGTCGACGGTGCCGCTGGACTCCGACGCCCCGGCCCCCGCCTACTCGGGGAGCCTGCTGGGCGAGGCGGGCCTGGACCTGCCGACCTTCCACGCCGACCGCGCGATCGTCCTGCGGCTCGTCCGCGAGACCGCGTGAGCACCGCCGCCGACCCCGGCGTCCTCGACACCGCCGCCGCCGGAACCGCCGCCGCCGATTCGTCCGCCACGACCCTGGAGCACCCCGTGAACAGCACCGTCACCGTCGACCTCGACCGCCCCGGCGCCACCATCAGCCGCCACCTCTACGGCCACTTCGCCGAGCACCTCGGCCGGTGCATCTACGACGGCTTCTGGGTCGGCGACGACTCGCCCGTCCCGAACGAGGGCGGGATCCGCCTGGACGTCGTCGAGGCCCTCCGCGCCCTCGACATCCCCAACCTCCGCTGGCCCGGCGGCTGCTTCGCCGACCGCTACCACTGGACCAACGGCATCGGCCCGCGCGAGGAGCGCCCCGGCCTGATCAACACCCAGTGGGGCGGAGTCGCGGAGGACAACTCCTTCGGCACCCACGAGTTCATGGCGCTCTGCGAGCTGCTCGGCGCCGACGCCTACATCTCGGGCAACATCGGCTCCGGCACCGTGCAGGAGATGGCGGACTGGGCCGAGTACCTCACCGGCGCGGGCAAGTCGCCGATGGCCGACCTGCGCCGCTCCCACGGCCGGGAGGAGCCGTGGACCGTCCGCTTCTGGGGGCTCGGCAACGAGACCTGGGGCTGCGGCGGCAACATGCGCGCCGGCGCCTACGCCGACCTGGCGCGGCAGTTCGGGACCTTCGTGCAGAGCGGCAACGACACTCCGCTCTACCGCGTGGCGGCCGGAGCCGACGGCGCCGACACCCACTGGACGCAGACGCTGATGGAGGTGATCCCCGAGATCGAGGGGCATCCCTTCTCCTCCGTGCCGTGGGAGTCGGTCTCGGTGCACTACTACACGATCGGCGGCAGCTGGCACGCGAAGGGCAGCGCGACCGACTTCGACGCCGACACCTACTGGAGCACGATCGTGGCCGCGCAGGGGATCGAGGAGCTGCTCCGCTCGCACGCCGCGGTGATGGACGTCCACGACCCCGAGAAGAAGTACGGGATGGTGCTCGACGAGTGGGGCACCTGGTGGGACGTGGAGCCGGGGACCCACCCGGGCTTCCTCTTCCAGCAGAACACGATCCGCGACGCGATGGTCGCGGCCTGGCACTTCGACGTCTTCCACGGCTTCGCCGACCGCCTGACGATGGCGAACATCGCGCAGACGGTGAACGTCCTGCAGGCGATGCTGCTGACGGACCCGGACGGCGGCGAGATGGTCCGCACGCCGACCTACCACGTGTTCGAGATGAACAAGGGGCACCACGACGCGACGGTTCTGCCGACCACGGTCGCCGGCCCGACGCACGCGGTCGACGGCCGCGAGATCCCGGTCGCCTCCGCCTCCGCCTCCACGAAGGACGGCCGCGTCCTGGTCTCGCTGACGAACGTCGACCTGGAGGAGCCGCTCGAGGTCTCCCTCGACTTCCGCGGCGGGACCGTGACCGGCGCGACCGGCCGCCTCCTGACGGCCGACCGCCCCGACGCGCACAACCGGCCCGGCGCCGCCGACGAGGTGAGCCCCGTCGCCCTCGAGGGCATCGAGACCACGGCGACGGGCCTGCGCGTCACGCTGCCCCCGCACTCCTTCGCGACCGTGACGCTGGAGCTGTCGTGATCGCCGCGCGCACGGAGGCCGCCCGCCGCCCGCCGATGGGCTGGAACAGCTGGGACTGCTTCGGCGCCTCGGTGACGGAGGAGGAGGTGCTCGCGAACGCCGAGTACCTCGCCGAGCACCTCCTGCCGCACGGCTGGGACACGGTCGTCGTCGACATCCAGTGGTACGAGCCCGATCCCGGCACGAGCGACTACCAGGAGGTGTCGGAGCCGGTGCTCGACGACTGGGGGCGCCCGCAGCCCGCCGTCGGACGCTTCCCCTCCGCGGCGACGGGCGGATTCACGGCGCTGGCCGCGCGCGTGCACGCCCTCGGCCTCCGCTTCGGCGTGCACCTGATGCGCGGCGTCCCCCGGCGGGCCGTCGAGCTCGGCCTGCCGGTGCTCGGGGCGGAGGCGACCTGCGCCGACATCGCCGACCGCGGGAACGTCTGCCCGTGGAACCCGGACAACTACGGCGTCGACATGAACGCGCCCGGCGCGCAGCAGTACTACGACTCCGTGATGGCGCAGCTGGCCTCGTGGGGCGTCGACTTCGTGAAGCTCGACGACGTGCTCTACCCGCCGATCCAGGCGGAGGAGATCGCCGCCCTCTCGCGCGCGATCGACGCGACCGGCCGCCCGATGGTGCTGAGCCTCTCGCCCGGCAAGCAGCTCTCGCTCGAGAACCTCGAGCTGCTGCGGTCGACCGCGCAGATGTGGCGGATCTCGGACGACTTCTGGGACGACTGGGCGCACCTGCACGAGCAGTTCCAACGGGCCGCGCGCTGGGCGCCGCACCAGCGCCCCGGCGCGTGGGCCGACGCCGACATGCTGCCGCTGGGGCGGATCGGCGTGCGCGCGCACGTGGGCGAGGACCGGCTCTCGCGGTTCACGCCCGCGGAGCAGCGGACGCTCGTGACGCTGTGGTGCCTGCTCCGCTCGCCGCTGATGATGGGCGGGCACCTCCCGGACACGCCCGCCGACACCCTGGCGCTGCTGACGAACGACGACGTCCTCGCGCTGCTCGGCAGCGACGGCAGCCGCGAGATCGTCCGCGACGGCGACCTGGTGGTGTGGTCGGCGTGGCGCGGCGACGAGCAGTGGCGCGGAGTGTTCTGGCTGGGCTCGTCGGCGCGGTCCTACTCGGCGCATCTGGCCGACCTGGGCTGCTCCGGCGCGACCTCGGCCGTCGACGTGTGGAGCGGCGCCGAGCTGCCGATCGTCGGCGGCGCCGTCGAGCTCGAGCTCGGGCCGCACGGCTGCCGCCTGCTGCGCCTGGCCTGACGCGCGGGCGCCTGCTCCTGACGGTCCGGAGGCCGTCGCACTCGAGCTCGAGTGCGGCGGCCTCCGTCGTCTCGGCGCGTCCTGCGCCGCCTCC